>JBCCKB010000006.1:0-23613 GCA_039027595.1 Pseudomonadota bacterium
AGGCCGATGTTGCGGCGACGCTGATTGCCAACGCCGTCGATCTCCCGGCGCATCCAGGCGTGGTGCGGCGGCAAGCAAACGAGCTTGACCCCGACAGTGACCTTGGCCGACGGGCGGTTGTCACGGGGTGCATTTGGTTGCCAGAGGATGACGTCGCGCGGGCGCTCGAAGCGGGATTTGTGCGGGCCGACGCAATGGTCCGAAGGGGTTTGATCGCGGGCGCCGCGCTCTTCCTGCAAGGACAAGCGCGCGCAACAGGGGGACTGATGAAGGCGGGCGCATGCGCTCGTTTTGAGGAGGAGACACCGTGACCCAGGCCAAAATCCGCAAGATTGCGGTGAGCATAGAGGAGACCCACCGTGAGATCGGCCGTGATATTGCGCCGCCCACCAGAAAGGCGGTTGCAGTGGCAGTGATTGAGAACCCGTTTGCGGGCGGCTATCACGAGGATCTCTCGGAGTTGATGGACATTGGCGCTGAATTGGGAGGGCTTTTGGGCGCGCGTTGCGTTGCGGCGCTTGGGATCGAGCCCGCAGAGGCGCAGAGTTTCGGCAAGTCTGCGATGGTTGGAGAAGACGGCGAGCTGGAGCATGCGGCGGCAATCCTCCATCCAAAGCTAGGCGCGCCGCTTCGCGCGGCTGTTGAAAAGGGCGCGGCGCTTGTGCCGTCGTCCAAGAAGATGGGCAGCCCCGGGCAGATCCTGGACGTCCCCCTGGGCCATAAGGACGCGGCCTATGTGCGCAGCCACTTCGATGGGATCGAGGTGCGGTTAAATGATGCGCCCAAGGCAGGCGAAATCCTCGTGGCCGTGGCGGTTACCGATAGCGGACGCCCCTTGCCCCGGGTGGGCGGGCTGACGCATGGGGCCGCGGAAGGCAAGGATGGGCTGCGGTGAGCGTTGTCGAAGCATCCGCGGACGAGGACTACGTTCTTGACGAACAAGTCGGCTATTTGATGCGGCTTGCAACACAGCGGCACACTGCGATTTTTCAGGCACACGCGCCGGCGGGGCTGACGCCAACCCAGTTCTCGGCCCTGATCCGGCTCGCGGATGAAGGTCCATGTTCGCAAAACCATCTGGGAAGGCTCGCGGCGATGGATATTGCCACGATCAAGGGCGTGGTGGATCGGCTTCGCCAGAAGGACCTTGTTCAGGCAGCGTCCTCGCCAGAGGATAAACGACGACTGATCCTGTCACTGACACCCAAAGGCCAGGCCCTTGCGCAGGAGTTGAGGAAGGCGGGCGGCCTGATCACCGAGGAGACCCTCGCGCCGCTGAGTGGCTCGGAACGCCGGGCGCTTCTCACTCTTCTGCGAAAGCTTATCTAGCTGGGCCCCGCGTGACGCTTAGAGTTGGCCCGCGAGCGCTGTGGGCCCCAGTTTGGGCGCGTGCCGGTTTGTTTCGCGAAGGATGACGTCCGGACAGTCGTTCTTGGACCGCCCGCCCGCCCGCGGCCGGACAGGCGCTTGCGGGAGAAACGGACATTCCTGCCAGACGCGATCGACATGGCGATGCCAGAGCCAAGAGTGTGCGAGGTTGCCGAAGGTGGAACAGCGCTCTTAGGGGATGGTCTGTTGAAGCCGCCGACGGGCAGCGGATTGACATTGCCCGATTTGGCGGTTCATTCACGCCCATGGCCGCCTCCTTTCTTACGGATCCGATCTTTGGAGATGCGGATGTCGCCTATCTGTTTGCCGATACCTCGGTCGCGCAGAAGCTCTGCGAGGTGGAGGCCGCTCTGGCCGAGGCGCAAGGGGAGCTGGGGATTATTCCAGCGGCCGCAAGCGAGGCGATCGCGAAGACAGCGCGCGGGCTCTCGCCGGACTTTGCCGCGCTGGCAGGGGGAACGGCCTCGGCCGGGGTGCCGGTGCCAGTTCTCGTCGCAGCGCTTCGCCGTGCCGTTGGCGAGCCGCATGGCGACTGGGTGCATTGGGGCGCGACGAGCCAGGACATCTTGGATGGGGCAATTGTGCTCTGCTGCCGCGAGGCCGTTGATCTTTTGTCGGCTCGACTTGCGGGCTTGATTGACACGCTCAGGGCCCAGAGCACCCGTTACGCGAGCACGGTGTTCGCGGGACGCACCCGCGGACAGGTGGCAACGCCGATAACCTTTGGCCTCAGGATCGCACAATGGGCGCAGCCGCTGATCCACTTGGAGACCGAGCTTCCTGCGCTAAAACGGCGTGTTTTGCGGGTTCAGTTCGGGGGCGCTTCCGGAGCGCAGACCGCGATAGCACCCGCAGGGCCCGAGGTGGCGGAAGCGCTGGCTCGGCGACTTGGCTTGGCATCAGGGCCGCCCTGGCACAGCGACCGGACGCCGATACGCCACCTCGCCGATTGGTTGGCGAAGGTGGTGTCGGCGTTGGCGAAACTGGCGGGCGATCTGGTGGTCATGTCGCGAAGCGAGATCGCGGAGGCGAGCGCTGGTGCGGGGGGCGGGTCCTCCACAATGCCGCAAAAGTCCAACCCAGTGACGGCCGAAGCGGTTTTGTCGGTTTCGAAGTTCGCGCAGGGCCCCGTGGCGGCGCTCACGGCCAGCGCGGTTCACGCCGAGGAGCGCGACGGTGGAAACTGGGCCGTGGAGTGGCTCGCAATGCCCCAGCTTTTTACCCTGGCGGGTGCCGCGCTCCGACACGGCCAGACGCTCGCCGAAACGCTTGAAGCCGATGCCGATGTTATGGCGAAGCGCTTAGAAACCATGCCAGAAGTGATGGCGGAGGCGGCGGTGTTCGCCATGGCACCCAATTTGGGACGGCAGATGGCGCAACGGCTCGTGGCCGATGCACTCGCTGCCCCGGAAGGGTTTGCCGAGGCGCTCAACAGCCGGGGGCCGGAGAACCTCGATTGGGAGGCGGTGCTCGACCCCCGCAGCGTGGTGGCGCCATCGACGCGGGTGGCCGAGAGCATCTTCGCTTGTCGGAAGAGCCCGAAAGTCTAGCCCGCGATATACCGATCAAGCGCCGTCTCGACCCCCTTGGACCATATCAAGGCGAGCCAGCGCTCGAAGGCCTCTGCGAAGCGCGGAGCCTCGGCAAGATCGCCGTACAGCTGTCGCGCGTCGATCCAAGCCCGAGGTTGGGACCGGGCGGCCTTGGCGGTGGCGGTTAGCGTCTCCCACTGAGGGTCGTTTGGCTCAATGGTACTGCCATCCTCCCGGGTGCCCTCGCACATCCGCGCCCAGAGCGCCTCGGTCAGGGCCAGCCCCTCGAGGGGGCCATCGGCTTCGAGTGCTTCGCGGATCATCGGCAGGACAAAGCCCGTGTGCCGCGCAGCGCCGTCAAAGGCGACCCGCCGAGTGGTATCTTCGATATATGGATTAGAGAAGCGCCGATCGATGAGCGCGACGTAGTCAAGGGGTGCCATGCCTGGCACGGGCGCGACACGCGGCGCGATTTCTTCGGTCTCAACCTTGCGGAAGAAGGCCGCGATCCGGGTATGTTGCATACAGTCCGCGATCGTGTTCAGGGACAGGATCTCCCCTGGATTGGCGACCACCTGATGTCCGGCATTGAGGATCCTCAGCTTCATCAGCTCATAGGAATGCACGTCATCGGAAAACGTGGCGCCCACAGCGTCCCAGTCCGGCCGACCGGCGCAGAAGTCGTCTTCGACCACCCATTGCCGAAAGTTCTCATGGGCCACGGGAGCCGCGTCATCGACGCCGAACTCGCGTGCCAGCGCTAGCTCTTTGGGCCCCGTGGCGGGGACGATGCAGTCGACCATAGAATTGGGAAAAGAGCATGTCTCGCCGATCCAGTCGGCCAGATCCGGGTCGCTCATTCGGGCGAGGGATACCACAGTTTGCCGCAGCACCCGGCCGTTACCGATCAGGTTGTCGCAGCTTTGCCCAGTGAAGGGCCCGTGGCCGCGCGCGCGGCGGAGCTTCAGGGCCGCGACCATTGCGCCGAAAGCTGTGCGCGGCCTCTCGGGGTGGGCGGCATCGTACTGAATCTCGGGATGTGACGCATCAAAGCCCTTGGTCACGGGATCGATATAGTAGGCGCTTTCGGTCACCGTAAGCGCCACGATTCGAATGGCGGGATCGGCCATTTGCGCGATCAGGGCGCGGTTGCCGTCTTCAATGGGCAGGTAATTGATCATCGCGCCCACCACTTCGGCGGACCTGCCGTGCGGGTCCAGTTCCAGGAGCGTTGTGAGGCAATCCTGACCCAAAAGCCGCTCGCGCATACCCGCGTCATAGGGCCGAACGCCCGCGCCGATGATTGCCCAATTAAGTGCCTTGCCTGTCTGCATCAATCGATGCAAGTACCAGGCTTGGTGCGCACGGTGGAAGTTGCCCACGCCGATATGCAAGATCCCAGGTCGGAGAGCACCCCTGTCGTAATTCGGCCCGACTATGCCCGCAGGCAAAGCCCCAATGGTCTCGTTTCCCAGCCTTGTCAGGCCATCTTCGCTTGCGACGGCACCCATCAGCTCATCCAGTTCCCACCATCCACATTGTACGTCTGTGCAACGACATAGTCGGCCTCGGCGCTTGCCAGAAAGACCGCCATACCGGTTAGATCGTCGGCGGTTCCCATGCGGCCGAAAGGGACCATCTCACCCACTTCGCGCTTCTTCTGTCCAGGCGCCTTGCCCTCGTGTTTCGCGAAGAAGGCATCGACCCCGTCCCAGTGCTCACCGTCTACGACGCCTGGCGCGATGGCGTTCACATTGATCCCGTGCTGGATCAGGTTCAGTCCGGCGGACTGCGTGAGGCTAATCACCGCGGCCTTAGACGCGCAGTAAACGGCCACCAGAGGTTCGCCGCGGCGCCCGGCTTGGCTCGCCATGTTTATGATCTTGCCGCGGATGCCCCGCTCAACCATGTGGCGCGCCACGGCTTGCATTGTGAAAAGGGTGCCTGCGACGTTGATCTCAAAGACCCCTGCGAAATCGCTGCGGTCGATCTCTACGATGGGGGCGGCCGTGAAGATCGCGGCATTGTTAATCAAAAGATCGATTTGGCCGAACGCGGCGACAGTTTCGCTGATCGCCTGATCGATGCTCTCCTGCCGCGTAACATCCATTGTGACTGCGATGGCGTCCGGCCCGAGATTGGCCGCCGATGAACGGGCCAGAGCGATGTCGATATCCCCGATCGCGACCCGGGCGCCTTCACGGATATAGGCCTCGGCAAAGGCGAGCCCAATCCCGCGCGCAGCACCGGTAATCAGAGCGGACTTTCCCTCGAGGCGCTTCATGTGATGCGCAAGCCAGCATCGTCGAAGCGGTGAATGACATCCTCGCGCGGGGTCAGATGCACCTTGTCTCCGTGCCGGAAGCCCACTTCACCATCGGCCCGGACAGTCACGGTCTCTGCGAGGCCGGTGTTATGGACGTGGAAGAAGGTGTCCGAACCCAAGTGCTCGGAGACGCCGACCGTGCCGCTCCATGGCCCGGTATCCGACGATATCATGATATGCTCGGGCCGAACACCGATGGTCTTGGCGCCGAAACGGCTGGCCTCTGAGCCGTTGATGAAATTCATCTTCGGCGAGCCAATGAACCCTGCAACAAAAAGGTTGCGCGGTGTCTTGTAGAGCTCCAATGGCGAGCCGACTTGTTCGATATTGCCCGCCCTCAGTACGACAATCTTATCAGCCATGGTCATTGCCTCGACCTGGTCGTGAGTGACGTAGATCATTGTGGTCTTGAGCCGTTCGTGAAGCTCGCTGATCTCAAGGCGCATGCCCACGCGGAGTGCGGCGTCGAGGTTTGAGAGCGGTTCGTCAAACAGAAACGCTGCCGGCTCCCGCACGATGGCTCGGCCGATTGCCACCCGCTGGCGCTGGCCACCCGAGAGCTGACCGGGGCGCCTGTCGAGATAGTCGGCGAGGTTCAAGACGCTCGCCGCGCCCTCTACGCGTTTGTTGATCTCGGCCTGATCGAGCTTGGCCATCCGCAACGGAAACGCGATGTTCTTTCGTACCGACATATGCGGGTAGAGCGCGTAGGATTGGAACACCATGGCCAGGCCGCGCTTTGCCGGTGGCGTGTCGGTAGCCTCGGCCCCGTCGATGTTTATGGCGCCCGAGCTGACATCCTCGAGACCGGCGATGAGGCGCAAGAGGGTGGACTTGCCGCAGCCCGAGGGTCCCACGAAGACCGCGAACTCCCCGTCTTCGATGGTCAGATCAAGTGGCGGAATCACCTCGACGTCGCCAAAGCTCTTGGTCACTTTTTCAAGTACGATACGTCCCATGGGTTTGGTTCCTTATTTGACGGCGCCGAAGGTGAGGCCGCGGACGAGTTGTTTCTGGCTAAACCAACCGAGAATGAGGATCGGTGCGATGGCCATTGTCGACGCCGCGCTGAGCTTGGCGAAGAAGAGGCCCTCGGGGCTGGAGTAACTCGCAATGAAGGCTGTCAAAGGGGCAGCATCCGTAGCGGTGAGGTTCAAGGTCCAGAACGCCTCGTTCCACGCTAGAATGATGTTGAGAAGAATGGTTGATGCGATCCCTGGCACCGCCATCGGCGTCAGCACGTGGATGATTTCTTCACGCAAGGACGCCCCGTCCATTCGGGCGGCTTCCAAGATATCGACCGGGATCTCCTTGAAGTAGGTGTAGAGCATCCAGACAATAATCGGCAGGTTGATCAGCATGATGACAAGCGTGAGCCCGAACCTGGTGTCGAGGAGATTCAACTGAACAAACAAGAGCGAGATCGGGTAGAGCACGCCCACCGCTGGCAGCATCTTCGTCGACAGCATCCAGAGCAGGATATCCTTGGTCCGCCGCGAGGGCACAAAGGCCATCGACCAGGCCGCCGGGATCGCGATGATCGTGCCAAGAAGGGTTGAACCACCTGCAATGATCACGGAATTCCAGAGAAACCTCATGTAGTCTGAACGCTCTTGGACAACCGAGTAGTTTTCGAGCGTCCAGTCAAAGGCGAGGAAGATCGGTGGGCTGGCAATGGCCTGAGCTTCGGTTTTGAAGCTCGTCAGGATCGTCCATAGGATCGGGAAGAAGATCAGAAGTCCGATCGTCCATGCGATGAGCGTGTTGATTGCCTTGCGCTGGGTTGTGACAGAACGTGCCATGGTGCCTCCTCAGCGATCCAAGTTGTCGCCGACGATGCGCATCAGGAAGATCGCAACGATATTGGCGAGGATGATGGCGTAGACGCCGCCGGCGGAGCCCAAGCCCACATTCTGGCTTTCGATGACGCGCTGGAAGATCAGGTAGGTCAGGGTCCGGGTGCCAAAGGCGCCTCCCGTGGTCACGAAGATCTCGGCGAAGATCGCTAGAAGAAAGATCGTCTGGATCAGCACCACAATCGTGATCGCGCGCGCGAGATGGGGAATGATGATATATCCAAATCGCGACAGGGGAGATGCGCCGTCCATTTCGGCCGCCTCGAGCTGCTCGCTATCGAGTGACTGGATCGCGGTCAGAAGGATCAGGGTCGCGAAGGGCAGCCACTGCCACGAGACGATCAGGATCAGCGAGAAAATTGGCACGTCGGAGAGCCAGACCACCGGGTCCGCGCCGAAAGCCCGCCATAGATGCGCCAGGAGGCCGTTCACCGGGTCCATGAACATGTTCTTCCAAACCAGCGCGGTCACGGTGGGCATTACAAAGAAAGGGGAGATCACCAGAATGCGGATGATCCCCTGGCCCCACATCGGCTGATCAAGGAGCAGCGCCAGGAGCACGCCAAGGACAACCGTGATCACGATGATGCCGCCGACGATGATCAGCGTGGTCTGCACGGCGGGCCAGAAGGAACTGGATCCAACAAAGCGGGCGTAGTTCTCGAAGCCGACCCAATCGAGGCCATTGCCGAGTGAATCTCCGCGTAACGGGAGGTACTTTTTGAACGAGAAGAACAGGGTCATCGAAAGCGGTACGAGCATCCAAACGAGGAGCAGGAATACCGCGGGAGCCATCATTAACCGGGCAGCGGAACGTGAATGCGCTGTCGCCATAGCAAGGCCCTCCCATGGACAGTGGGTTACTGTCTCAGAATTCGGCTTTTCGGTGAAGGGTGAGGTACCGGGGAGCCGCCATCGCGGCCGCCCCCCGGCAGGGAGGAATGCCTAGCGGTAGCCCGCGGCTTCCATGGCGTCGTTTGTGATTGCCTGCGCCTTTTCCAGCGCTTCCTCGACGCTTTGCTGTCCCGCATAGACGGCCGAGAACTCCTGGCTCACCTCGGTGGCGATGCCCGCGAACTCAGGAATGGCCGCGAACTGGATGCCGACATAGGGCGACGGGTCCACCGTCGAGTCGTTCGGATCCGCCGAGAGGATCGAGTCGAGGGTCATCTGTGCGAAGGGAACCTTCTGGTACTCGGGGTTCTCGTAGAGCGAGGTTCGAGCGCCTGGAGGCACGTTGGCCCAGCCTTCGGCAGCGGCGACAAGCTCGATATAGTCTTTCGAAGTTGCCCACTCGATGAACTGCTTGGCGGAGGCTTCCTGCTGCGTTCCGGCGGGGATTGCGAGCGCCCAGGCCCAAAGCCAGTTCGACCGTTTGCCGAGACCGTTGTCGGGTGCCAGCGCGAAGCCGACGCTATCGGCCACGGTCGAGTCGTCGGGGTTGGTCACGAACGATGCCGCGACGGTCGCGTCGATCCACATGCCGCACTTGCCTTGCTGGAACAGCGACAGGTTCTCGTTGAACCCGTTGGTCGCGTAGCCCGGAGGACCCGATTCGGACATCATCTCGACGAAGAAGTTGAGCGTATTGGCCCATGGCTCCTGGTCGAACGTGGCGTTCCAGTCTTCGTCGAACCAGCGCGCACCGAAGGAGTTCGACATCGCCGTGATAAAGGCGCCGCCTTCACCCCAACCGGCCTTGCCGCGCAGGCAGATCCCGTTGATCTCGTTCTCGCGGTCGGTCATTGCCGCTGCGGCTTCCTTGATGAAGTCCCATGTGGGTGCGTCGGGCATCTCCATGCCAACCGCTTCCATCAAGTCCGTGCGGTACATGATCATCGAGCTTTCGCCGTAGAAGGGCGCCGCATAGAGCGTCCCCTCATGGCTGAGGCCGCCCGCCATGGCCGGAAGGATGTCGCCCACATCGTATTCGTCGGAAAGGCCATCAAGCGGAACGAGCCAGCCATTGGCGCCCCAGATCGGTGTCTCGTACATCCCGATCGTCATGATGTCGAAGGCACCGCCCTTGGTCGTGATGTCGGTGGTGACCCGCTGGCGGAGCACGTTTTCTTCGAGCGTCACCCATTCGACGTCAATGCCGGTGTCGGCAGTGAACTGATCGGTGTAGCCCTGCATCCTGATCATGTCGCCGTTGTTCACGGTGGCAATGGTGATGGTGTCTGCCATGGCGCCGCTTGCGGCCAGCATGCACAGAGCCGTGGTCGCACTGAGTGCGGTCTTCAAGTACATCCGACTCCTCCCTTACGATGGATGTTATGTCGCTCGACGATAGACGGATTTATGGCGGAGCGTCAAATTTATTTTTTACGCGCGTAAAGAAAATTGAAGATCCCGAACGACCTCAGTCTTTTAGGCCGAGCCGCGCATCACCAGCTTGCCATCGAACAGGGTCGTGATGCGCCGCTTTGGCCGTTCGCCCGATTCGATGACACTGAGAAGCGTCTCGACGCTTCGTTCCGCGATCGAGGTGTAGTCCTGCGACACGGTGGTGAGCGGCGGACAGGTGAACCTCGAGAAGGGATGGTTATCATGTCCCGCGACGCGCAGCGCCCGATCGTTGCCATGTCCAACGCGTCGGCCGCATTCGTAGGCCGCTGCCAGAAACCCGATCGCAAGCCGATCGTTGGAACACAGGACCGTGTCGGTTTGAAGAAGGTTCTCAGAAATAACCCGGTTGCCTTCGCGATAGCCGATCTCTTCAAAGTCCCAGCCGTCACCGTCGACCTGGACGAGTTGAACGGGATGACCCATTCGCTCCATGACCTCGCCATAGGTCCTCCGGCGCCGATAGGCGTTCGGATTGGTGGGGTTTCTCATCTCGAAGAACGCCGGTGGCTCGCCGGTTCTGCACAGGTATTCGCAAATAAGCGCGATGGATTGAGCATTATCATGCCCAATGAAGGCTTCGCCCAGATCTCTGATGTTACTATCGAAGAGTACCGTGGGCACATCGGCGCAAAATGTCTCAACCGCGTCTCGGTTGGACGACCGGCCAAGCGGGGCCATCAGGACGCCAGCCGGTTTGATCGACCTGAGGCTGTCGAGATTCTCGATTTCCTGGTTCACCGTACCGTGCGAACTCAGCAGAATCGGACGGAAGCCCGTTCCGATGACAAGCTTTTCGATGTTGCGCGCGATCTCGGCAAAGAAAGGGTCGGATAGGTAAGGTACAACGATGCCAACATTCTTGGTAAGCCGCCGGTTCTGGTTCACCGCAAAGATATTTGGGCGGTAGTCGTGCTCTTCGAGGGCAGCCTCAATCCGAGCGCGTGTCGTCTGTCGCACACTGCTCGGATCGTGAAAGTACTTCGACACCGTTGGCCGCGAGATGCCGCTCACGGCGGCAAACTCTTCCATGTTTCTGATCTTTCGACCGCCCATCGTCCTCCCCTGCGGTCCGACCCGAAAGTCCCCACGCGACACGTCACCCTTCCGAGCTACAAGTTTCCGCGCGTTAACCTTGGGCGAGCCTACGGTCCACCCCGGGCGCGGGTCAAGCATGGCGGGTTTTGCCCTCTCCTTGGCGGCACGCGCTCCCGCCGCCGGAAGTGGCTGCCCCTCTCAGGAGGCCCGTAATCCAAGGATCCCACGCGCCTCGCTGCACGTCGCCACTGGGCGGTCGTACTTTTCGCAAACATCAACAAGCCGGCGCACAAGAGCCGCGTTTGATGGTGCAAGCGTGTCGCGATCAAGACGCACATTGTCCTCCAGGCCGGTGCGCGCGTGACCGCCAGATGACACCGCCCACTCGTTCAATGTGATTTGCTGCGCCCCAATTCCGGCCGCGCACCAAGGCGCGCCTTCCCCAAACAGACGCCGGACCGTTTGAACAAAGAAGTCGAAGGCGTCACGATCCACCGGCATGGCGTTCTTCACGCCCATCACGAACTGAACATAGGGTGTCGCGGGCAAACGCCCGTCGCCGTGCATTCTTGCCGCTTGAAAGATATGGCTGAGATCGAAAGCCTCGATTTCGGGCTTGACGCCGTGGGTCCGCATTTCGGCGGCTAGCCAGTCGACCAGGTCCGGGGGGTTTTCATAGACACGGGTTGGGAAGTTGTTCGATCCCACCGAAAGCGACGCCATGTCGGGCTGGAGTGGCAACATGCCTCCTCGTTCGTGTCCGGCGCCGGAACGCCCACCGGTGGAGAACTGAATGACCATCTCGGGACAGTGTTTTTCGATGCCTTCTTTGAGGCGCGCGAATTTCTCCGGGTCCGAAGATGGTGTCTGGTCGTCATTGCGCACGTGGGCATGGACGATTACCGCGCCTGCCTCGTAGGCCTCGTGGGTGCTTTCGATTTGTTCGGACACTGTGATCGGGACGGCCGGGTTGTTGGCCTTTGTCGGCAGCGAGCCCGTTATCGCGACGCAGATGATGCAAGGGGTGGTCATGTCTGGCCTTTAAATGTCGAAGAACACGGTCTCACCCGTGCCTTGTAGCCTGATGTCGAAGCGGTAGACGACCTGTCCATCGCGCTCGCCGCGGGTGGCGATGAGCGTGCTCCGCCGGTTCTCCCACTCGATGAGGTTCATGACGGGGTCGGCTGCGTTGGCCGCGCCTTCATCGTCGAAGTACATCCGGGTGTTCAGCCCAATATTGATCCCGCGCGCCACCAGCCAGAGGTTCAGATGCGGGGCTTGCATGCCGATGTTCCGACCCCGCGTCGGTCCTGGTTTGACGGTATCAAAACTCCATTCCCCGGTCTCGAAATTGGTGATGACCCGACCCCAGCCGCGAAACCCCTCTTCAACTGCGCCGCCGCCTTCGGGGTGGGCGTAGTGGCCATCGGTATTGGCTTGCCAAACCTCAAGCAGCACGTCCTTGATTGGCGCGTCCATCCCATCGATCACGAGACCTTCGACGCGGATACGCTCGCCTTTGGCATTGGGCCCGGCGATGTCCCAACCCAACTCGCGTTCATAAATGCCAAAACCTGCGGCTCCGGGGGCAAGGCCAATATGGACATAAGGCCCCGCCGTCTGAGACGCTGTCTCTTGAAGGTAGTTGAGGTCCTGCGGCATCCCTAGTTCCCCTCCAGACGGTTCTCGAAAAGGGTCGAGCGCCGACCCCGGAGCACGATGTCGAACTTGTAGGCAATACTGTCGAGAGGGATCGTCGCGTTCATATCAAGCTTTGCCGTCAACTGTTCGATCGCTTGGGCATCGGGAATGGTCTTCACGATCGGGCATATCGGGATGAGCGGATCGCCCTCGAAATAGCATTGAGTGATAAGGCGCTGAGCGAAGCCCGAGCCGAAAACCGAGACATGGATATGTGCCGGCCGCCAGGAATTCACGTAGTTCCGCCACGGATAAGCGCCGGGCTTCACAGTGCGGAAGTAGAAGTACCCATCCGCGTCCGAAAGCGTCCTCCCGCAACCTCCGAAATTCGGGTCGATCGGCGCGAGGTAGGTATCCTTTCTGTGACGGTATCGTCCGCCGGCATTGGCTTGCCAGATCTCGACAAGGGCCTTGGGCACGGGCCGCGCATTCTCGTCGAGCACGCGGCCGTGGAAGATGATCCGTTCGCCGATCGGACTCTCGCCAGCCTTTGCATAATTTGTCAGCAGGTCATTGTCGCCTGGGTCGATATCGCCATCACCAAAGACCGGTCCGGTGATCTCGCTGACGGAGTTTTGCAGGGAGATGAGGGAATAGCGCGGCGAACGGGCGACGGAGGTCTTGTAGCCAGGGGCGTAGGCAGGCGGATGACGCTCCCGGTCTCGTTGGTAGAATTCTCCGGCCTTGATCATGTCTGCTCCATCTCGGCATAGGTGGCTTTCGCGAGCTTGATCGCGTGGTTGGCGTTCGGAACTCCCGCGTAGATCGCCACATGCAAAAAGGCTTGCATGACATCGTCTTTCGTGGCCCCGGTGTTGCGCGTTGCCCGGATGTGCATGGGGATTTCATCAAAGTTCCCGGTTGCCGCAAGGAGCGCGAGGGTCAGCATCGAGCGCTCCCTGTGGCCGATCGTTTCATCTGCCCAGACGGTTCCCCAGGCGCCTTCTGTGATCAGTGTCTGGAAGGGGAGGTCGAAGTCGGTCTTTGCAGCCTCGGCGCGATCGACATGGGCATCGCCCAACACTGCGCGCCGGACCTCTAGACCTTTCTCGAGCTTGGTTGCCACGTTCGCGCCGTCCCTTGCTGCTGTTCCATGAGTGTAGGATGCACTTACGCATTTGAAAATTGCAATTTTCAGCGTCAATGATATCGTTTTCGTTATGTATTGGGATGATCGTCTCCGGCTTCGACACATCACGACATTTCTTGAGATCGCCCGTCACGAGAGCGTTTCGAAGGCGGCACTTGCGCTAAACCTGTCGCAGCCAGCGGCCTCCCGAAGCCTGCGCGAGCTCGAGGAGATCCTCGGAGTTGAGCTATTTGAGCGCCTCGGCCGGGGGCTCCGTCTCAACGCTGAGGGCCGGGTGTTTCAAGCACATGCCACGACCTCGATCACGGAGCTGATGCGCGGCCGGACCCGTGTCGCGGCCAAAGGCGGCGCGGTCAGGCGGCTCTCGGTTGGCAGTCTTCCGACCGCCGCGGGCGCTCTGGTTCCCATGGCCGCCTTGGCGTTTCGCACAAAGGCACCCGAGACGCGCTTGAGCATCATGACCGGCCCGAATTGGCTATTGTTCAACCTCCTTCGCGAGGCACGACTTGATCTCGTGGTGGGTCGGATGCCGGAGGGTGACAGAGTGGAGGGATTGATCTTCGAGCAGCTCTACGTGGAGGGCGTGGTCTTGGTATGCCGTCCGGGCCACCCGGTCCTCACGAATCCCGACGTGCCCGCGGCGCTGCTGGATTATCCACTTATCCTGCCACCCAGCGGCGCTGTGATCGCGGCCACCGTAGAAAGATATCTTGCGAGCATCGGTCTGACTGGCTTGAAGGGCGACTTCGAGACCGTCGCGCTTCCCGTGGGGCGGCGCATTACGGCAGCCTCAGATGCGCTGTGGTTCATTTCTCGCGGGGTTGTTGAGTTCGAGTTGGCCAATCGCCACCTGGCCGCGATCGATTTGAAGTCGCCACTACTGTCGGGACCTGTGGGCATCAGCCGCCTCGCGTCGGCGCCGGTCGATGTCGCACGTACGATCTTTGTTGAGTGCGTGCGCGATGCGTCCTCGGATCATCCGCGCGCCTAGGATGGCTTAGCGCCCGGCACAGCCCAAATAGACGGGGGCACCCGTCGCGAGGGTGCCCTCAGGTCACGATCTGGCGTTGAGCCGCCTTCGGAGACGCTCGGTTTAGTTGCCGCTGAGGTTGAGCGGGGCCAGCAACTGGCCTTGCGGTGGTTGCTGACCGACGAGGACCGGATTGTCGACGGCATCCACGGCGGCTCTGATGATCGCGCTGCGCTGGATGGTCTGACTTGGCAAAACGGCGGGTGCTTGGTTGTTGGCGAGGGCGTCCAGTCCAAGATTGTACCACGTCGCGGCAGCCTGGCTGTTGGTCGCCGTGCCAAAGCCCTGGCGGACGTGATGACCGATCATTTCCGCGAATGGCATACGGCCCGCTCCGGCCAGCATCACCGCTCCTGCGAGCGCCATGTCGCTATCATTTGTGCGGTATCCCAACCCGATGCAGACCTCACCGTACTCCGCGGCGGCTGCAGGGTCGTTAAGGCCCAGGCTGCCGGAGATGCCCGACGCTTCGGCGGCGATGGTTTCGGGCGCCTTGGTTCCGACCGCGCTCATCAACGGTGCCATGTTTGTCGCAATCTGTCCGCAAGCCGCCGTGAGTTCCTGCTCGGTCGCGCGCGCCGTGCCCAGGACATTTTGAACCCGTCCCATCAAAAAGGTCCGCGCATCGCAGAATTGCTCACCGAGAGCTTGATCGGGATCTACCATTGCATCGGCGGTAATTTGGCCGCCGTTTGTCTGGGTGGCCAGCTTCACGATATCGCAGTGGTCCTGCATTGACGCGCTGACTTCGCCGATCTTTCCGATGCTTGGGAGGACGGCGGGCGCGACGGAATTCGGCTGCTCGACAATCCCCGGTTGTGGCAGGGCGGGCTGATTGGGTTGGTTGGACACCAACTCACCCGTATTGTTCGGAACCGGCTGGTTTGCGATCTGTGGTTGGGTGTTATTGCCGTAACGTTGGTTGTAGTAGTTCGGGTCTGCGTGGGCACGCATCAGGCCCGCCACGCCCTCATTCTGAAAAAGACCGGGATAAGCGGAGTTGTGCATGCCCGTCTTGAACGAGTTATGCGCATTCAAAAGCGCCTGCTCTTCCCAGGAATTCAACGAACCCGTGACCGGAAAGCCCATCGCAGCCTGGTACTGGCCCATGCCACGGGCGGTGTTGTTTCCGTAGACGCCGTCGGCAGAGCCCACGGGGTAGCCGAAATCGTTCAGCGCCTTTTGCACACTGGCGCGTTGCTGGCGAGCCGCAGACCATGGTTGCGGCGCACGCTGCCTGACCGTTGTTTGCTGTCTCGGAGACGAGTTGTTCTGGCCGCAGTTCCGACGACCCGTCAGACAGTCTCCAATGGCGTTCCCGAACGCTTCACCCAGACCCTGGCCAAGCCCATTGCCAAAGTTCTGTGCGTGCAGCGGCTCCAACGGCATCGAAACGGCCACGCCCGCTGCCATGATCACTGTCATTTTCCGAATGTTCCGACCCAGCAAAACCATCTTTACCTCCAAGGACCTGCGCCTTTTGCAACTTGTATCTGAGCATATCGCCGCCATCGCAGGAGTCCCGTTACAAAATCTGTCATCGCTGGTCCCCCAACCGCATCGCGCGCTAACTCAGCCCATAAAACCGATTCGAACCGCGTTTATAACAAATTTGAGCAATCCTGGCGCCTTAACTGGGATATCCCACCAAAAAGAACGGGGCCCAAACGCTGGGATGCGACATCGGTACATCCGTCTGATCGCGGGAGGTATCGCTCGCAATCTCCCGCATCGCCTGCCTCAGAGCGTCATCGCGCCTCAGCCCAGACAAATTCGCCTCAACGGTCTTAACAGTCAGTTGCGCGGCGACACTGTCCTCCACGCGCCAATGCGACACCAGAAGGCTCCTGGCTCCAGCGAAGAGGAAGGCGCGCACAAGCCCCGAAAGCCCATCAAAACTGCCGCGAATGTCGGCGGAACCGGACGTGTCGCACGCCGAGAGGATCACCCAATCGGCTGCGATGCGGAGCTTGGCGACCTCGGAGCTCGTGAGCAATCCATCGGCAATCCAACCCCCGCCCGCGTCGATAACGTCGCCTTCTGGCGGGCTAAGCGCAAGCGCCGGCTCGTTTAGCGTCGACATGGCACCGGCGAGGAGCCCATGGGTTGCGAAATGCAGCACGTTCGCCTGTTCAAGATTGCCAGAGGCATTGAGGGACAGGAGGGCCTGCTCCGAGGCGGCGGTGCCGAGAAAAACCGCGCTGCGGTCCGACCCAAAGAGACCGTTTAGCCGGTTGACCTCCGCTTCGGTTCCGGGCAGACGCGGCAACCGACTGACAGCCTGGGCGCGCCCCGCTCCCGCGACAAAGACATCGTCGGCGCTGCGAATTGTACCGCCAGCCGGGCCGGAAAAGGCGGGATTGCCAAAGCCGACATAGGCCAAGTCGGAACCCGAGGAAGGCGTATCGGTCAGCGCGCCACGATCGCGCAGTGCCTCGGGACCCGGCAATATTGTCAGAGCCGTTTCGAGCCCAAGCCATTTCACGTCGCGCAGTTCGGATCCAGTTCTTGGGAGCGTTGCCGGAGGCTCGACCACGAGAGCCGCGAAGGGCAAGCTCATGGCGAGCCCTTGCGGGGCTATAAGCCATCTTTTCTTGCCCGCGAGAACCCGGGCGATTTCCGGATCGCCAAAGATATCTGCGAAGAGCTTGTGCGCGGCGTCTGTGTCGAACAACGCGCGTCGCGCAACATCCGGTTCCGCACCGGGACTTACCGGTGCACGCAAGCCTATGCCGGGTCTGCCGGGATCAAGTTGCCGATGCAGAAGCGCCGTGTCGCGCAAGAGTTGCGTGGAAAGGAGCGGGATCCTCGCCCAGCCGACTGCATCTTGAGAGACGGCAAAGACCAAGCCGGGGGCGCGCCTGGCGTTGTTGGCGCCCACGGGGGCGGGAGAGATCAAAATAAAGACCTCGTCGCTGCCGAGAAGCCCCTCCTGAAGGTCCCGAACCGATACGGCCTGCGGGATCAGCCGCTCAAAGTATTCGGGCGCCTTGGCGCGCAAGATGGCCTCGGCGGCATCTAGGCCGGACCGCTCGTTCTCCGGGCCAGCGCCTCTCGACGCGCGCACACGCTCAATGGTCCGTGCCGTCGCGGCCTCCCAGTTCGCGATCGCCGCCGCGGCCTCCGGATCGTCGCGAAGCCGCCTCGCCTCGGCGCGTAGGAGCGCGCGCGAGGCGTCTCCGTAACCGGCGGTTTGCACCTGCTCGAAGGCCAGCGTGCGCAAGCGCGCGGCCTCGTCTTCCGGCGATTCCCGGGCAAGGTCCCAGGCCAGTCTGGCAAAGTCGAACCCAACCTGTCCATCGACCTGAACACCGCGCCTTAGCGGCTCGGCGATACTGCTTTGAAGCCATGCGCGCGCGCGCGCGGAAAACACAGTTGCCGTTTCGTAGGCAGTCAAGGCCTCGGGTTTGCGCCCAAGCGTTTCAAGCAAATTGCCCCGCAACGACATCAGTTCGATGCTGCTCAACGGCGCCACACCCTGATCGGCGAGCGACAGTGCATCAAGTGCCCGATCGACGCTGACAAGTGCGGCCTCGGTCTGGCCCGCGTCAGCGAGATGTGCGGCAAGCAAGCTTCGAGCATAGATCGCTTCCGCGCTGAATGGGCCGGAGACGGCATCTTCGGCATCGGCATGGCGCTCGAGCACAGCGAGGCTCTCGGGATCCGTTGCTCGACCAACTAAGGGAGGACCTGCGTAGAAGCGTTCAACATAGGCCGGCGCGACAGCCAAAAACTCCTCGGTATCGATTGCTATACTACCGTTCCCAAGCAGCTTGAAGAGCTTGAGAAACTCAGGTGTCGCGTCCGCGGAAGGTACGGGGACGGCCGCGGCAGCAGCTTTGGCGCGCAGGGCGTCGATGTTTGTTTCACCTGAAACGGCCTCGAAGACCCTGGCCGCAGCTTCGAAGGTCTGACGCGCCTCATCAAGATCCCTATTCCCGTTCCGCAAGTCTCCGAGCGCCATGAGAGCTCGTGCGGCAAACAAACGGTCGAGGGTCGGCTCGCTCTCCACCAGGGCCAAAAGTTCACGTAGCACCTCCTCGGCGGCCGCCGTCTGTCCAACCCAGGCAAGCAGTTCGGCATGTCCTTCAAGCGCCGTTGCTACTTCGACGGGTGCCAGGCGAGCGCCCCGAACGCGGTCAAAGTAGTCAAGGCGCAAGTCCACGTAGTTCCAGAACTCTCCAGCTGCCCCATGGGCGTTGGATAGAGCGAGCTCGAGAAGCAGCGTGGTTCGATGGGTTGCGCCAAGTGCGGTGTCGGCCCGCCGCCATGCACCAACCAGAACGTCCTTCGCTTCGTCGAAGCGCTCGGCGTCGGTAAGCGCAACCCCGTATTCAAGCGCGATGTATGACGCGGTCTCCATACTGGTATCAGCTGTGGCTCCGGGGGCAAACAGAGGCGCAAGGAGTTCGACGGCACGGTCGGGGTTCCCTGCCTGGCGATGTGCATGGGCGAGCATTTGAATGAGCGGGACCGGCTCTGGTTGACCGGGCTCGGGGCGGCGGTAACTATTTTCAAGTTCTGCTTCAAGGAGTTGAGCAGCCTCCGCGAACCGCCCATCATCGATCAGTTGTCTTGCCATCAGCGAAGCGACTATGCGTCTATCTTCCGCGCCCTCGGGTGCCGAGCTCGCGACCTCCGCTGCTTCCTCCAAACGATCGGCCTTGATGAGCGCGGAAATGAGCCGGCCTCGGGTGGCGGACGTGATTTCGGCTTCAGGTCCCAATGCGACCTCGGCATAGGCCAGAAGCCAACTCTCAGCCTGAATCTCTGGCTCGGGATGCTCAAACCGGCTCGCCAGGACGGAGATACCTCCAAGAAGAAGGACCCGGTCATCGATCGACAAGCGCGGATCTTGCATAATCGCAGGAGCCAGCCCATCGAGAACGCGCAGAAACCCCGCGATGTCCCGCGCATCCGTCATTTCACGTATGGCGGCCGTCCCTAATGCAATTGGGTTGCCCGGCGCCCCGTGTTGGTCGGCGCGCGCGCTGAAAGGACCAAGCACGATGCAGGCAAGCACAAAGGCTAAAAGGAGGAAGCAGGTGCGGCCCATCTTAGTCACCGCACCCTAGTCGGGAGGAGGCGGGCGCAAGGAGCACGGCATTGGCAGTGGTTGTTCCGGCATTGCTCAGCTCGATCACAACGTCGATGCAGTTGCTTGGAGTGAAAAAGACCAAGGCGCCGACATCTGGGGTCCCGGTCTCCGGGCCAAGTGCCTGCGCAAGAATGCCGCCATCGTGGAGAACGCGGAGATCCAAATCAGCACCGTTTGGCCCACGTTTTTGTCGAGCCTCGATAAGTGCACGCTCGCCGTCGGCCATCCGCAACGTCAGTGTTTCGGTTTGGCCGGGGGCAAGCGTAAGTTCCGAGCGACTTGTTCCGGCGACAACGCCGCGCGCGACCATGCTTTCAAAGGCAGCCAGGTGATCGACCTCGGTCGAAATTGCGGAAAGCGCTTCAATGTATTCGGCGACCGTCCACGGATCTTCGGGATCGAGGGCGGCTCCGCCCAAGAGCGACAATTCGATTGCCGCAGCTAGGATGTCTGGCTCGCCCTGGTCAAGCGCCCAACGCGCAAGTGTTTCTCCCGCTGTGCGCGCCTCCGCCGCAGAGACCTGTTTTCCCGCGCCTTCAGCGAGTGCAGGCGCCAAGGCTTGCGCCAGACCCGCGAGGATCGCGACGATGGGGCGAGGAATTATCATGGCAGGCCTTCCTCCGTCTTAGGCGGTCTGGTCTCAAGTTCGATCAGGACCGCTCCAGCTGCGGCAACCCCTGTCCCCCTCTCTGCTGGTTTGCTCGCACGAAGTGTTGGGCCCTCTGGCGATGTCTCAAGATACCGAAAATCCGGGGGCGGCTGGTCCTCGGACGCCATCTCGACCGCTAGAAAGACGAGCGTGGTTCTACCCGTAGCCGCAACGACACCATCGCGGGGCTGCGTGTCTTCCCTGTAGCGGACCGTGTCCGTGTCGCCCGGCAACAAACGAAGGCCGCCCCGAAGTCCACCGGGGTACCCCGATAGGTAGTAGATTGCGCCATCTGGCGCGACATAGAGCGGGGACACGCTCAGGGGGCGACGACTGTTGTTCTTGAGAGTGATCGCAACGTCGTCGCAATGGTGGACGACCAGGGTACCTTGCGCGCGCACGCGAGGCTCCGAGACCCCAAGGCAAGCGGCGGCAGTGCTCGGCTGGACGCTGACCTCAGTGGAGATCGCCGCTGAGATCCCGCGAGATGACAGGGACTTCGCCACATCAACTAGGCGTTCTGCGGATTGCAACCTGCGAAGGCTCCGGCGCAGGATGTCAAGCCCGTTATAGGTCGGCGACAGCCGGAGTGGCACAGACATGCTCCGATGGGACAGCTCGAGCAATCCGTCATTCAGATCGAGGCGCGCAACGCGCGGCCCGTTGGCGTCCTTGTCAATTTGCAGAGCCTCTGTCACGAGCTCCGTGAGGTCCGCTTCGGACGTGAGTCCCGGACCAATATCTATGCCAAGCGCTGGGCGAAGCGTGCGCGGGTCTTCTGGCCAGGCGGCAAGCCGTGGCGCACGTCTTCGCAGCCAGCGGAGCCTGTGGTCGTTCGGGTCGAGGCCCTCTGAGAGAATGAGCGCATCCAGATTGGCGACGAGCCGGTCGCCGGCGGCGGGGAGGCTAAGCCGCGCCACGTCGATCCCGATCTCGGTCACGTTTGCGACCCCAAGAACCGTGCCGTCTGGTTTCCCGATCTTCACCTGCGCGCCTGGGCGAAACCCGTCGAGGTATCCAGCCGATAGGATGAGACCTTCGCCATCGGTCGTGAGGCCAAAGCGCAGACCGGCGAATGGGTCTTCACCCAAAAGCGGCGCCATTCCCAAGGCGCCGTTGAATTCGGGTCTGGATCGTCCTTCGCTCGCAGCCGACATATGGGCTTGGACTTGTCTTGACAGATCGCGGTAGTCGCGCGCGCCCGCCTGAATAGCCTGGGAAAGAGCCCAGGTCAGAAGGCCGTGAGCCACGATTTCGCCGTCGATTTCAAACTCTGTTTCGAAAGCTAAATCACCGGCCCGCGCGCCATAAAACGCGGCGAACTTCCCGGTGGCGCGCCGAGGCTCGGCAAGAACCGCCTCCCCGTCGCTGGCAATTGAGGTCGCGAGGGGATCAAGCGTGACCATGCGAGGGACCAACCCGGATTCTGTATCTCGGCGCAGGGTCCCGGCGTGACATGTATCGGCAACAAGCCAAACATGCGCTCCTGCGGCAATCATCCGATCAATGAAGCCCCCAAATTCATCATCGCGTATGGCGTTTAAGAGCGTGCGGTCCGGGCCGACCTGCTCGAGGCGCGCATCAATTGGCAAGAAGACCTCGTCCAGCCCGTCTGGTTCATCGGCTTGGGCACCGTTCCGGTCCACCGGGACCTGGGTACCATGCCCGGCGAGATAGAGCAGAATCCGGTCCCCTCGCTCTGCGGTGCTCGCAAGGATCTCCAGTTCGCTCAGGATTTGAGAGCGTGACGGGTTGCCTTGTCTTTCGGGTGCTGGTTGCGGCAGAAGGCTCGGGCGATCGGTCAGGACCGATATATGGCGCTCGTCAAATCCGGCATCCCTTAGAATTGTCAGCATCAGAGCAACGTCGCGCCCTGGACCTCGGAGCCTAGGCGCGTAGACCTCTATGTCGGGACCATAGTCCGATACGCCAATAAGGAGCGCTCGATTCATCGCCGCAATACTCATGGAGTTCGGGGCGAGAAGCACCAGAACCGCGGCGTGCAAGATCAAGAACACGCGTCTCACTTTTCCGCGCCCTCATCGATCGAGGTGACCTCATAGGCGTATAGTCCAGGATCTCCAATGACCCTGACCTCGTCTGTCAGGCCGGCATCACCACAGTCCAGCACAGGCGACCCGTCGCTTGTGCAGCGCTGACCTGTGGCATCAGTGGCAACGGTATGTCCCGCGCCAACAGGCCCCCACAGTCTGCCCAGCTTCGCGCCAGCGGGCGTGGTCACGATCGCGCCCTCGCCATTGGCAACCAAGATCCCGAGATTCGCCGCGGAAGGGGCCAGGGAGAGCGCCGAGACCCGTTCGAGAATACCTCGGTCGCCAAGAGCCAAAAGCCGCGTTTCGATTTGGGCGTCATCGATCCAAGAATCGGCGCCTAGCGGCGACAGACGCGTCACGACCTCGAGGGATGCAATCGCAAGGTCTGCGCGCTCCTCTTGGAGCGCCACCTCCCACAAGGTCAGCGCGGACGTGAGCACGTTGAACCCGTCGCTCTCTTCGGCGTTCACGTGGGTCGCGGCCGCGAGAACTCCAGCGCAAACCGTCAGTTGCTGCCAACGCATGGGCCCTCCAAGGTGACAACCGCAACCGATCCCAATGAGCTATCGAGAACGCTGTTTTGCGCCGTCAAAGTGAAGCCATGCCAGCGCGCGATCATGTTAACGAGCGCGAGGCCCAGTCCAAAGCCACGGATCTCGCCATGGTCCCTACCGCGCTTGAGACGCTCAAAATCGCTGCCGTCCCATGTAATCGGAAACGCGCTGCCGCTATTCCAAATACGAAGCCTGAACCGCGCGCCCTGTCGGTGGAGATCAGCGCCAATAACGGCGTCTTGGGGCGCAAACTTCCCCGCATTCGAAAATAAATTCCCCACCGCCACCTCTAGCAGCTCGGTATTCGCCGCTATGCGTACATCCACGTTGAGATCAAACATCAATTTCCGCGCACCGGCAACAAGGATGTCCTCAAGGTCCTCTGCTACGTCGGCCACCAGCGGCCCAAGCGAAACGTTCTCGTGGAGCGTCACGTCGTCCTTGGCGCTAAGCTGGAAGAGGCGCATGACACTGCCAAGGCGCGCATCGGTCGCGTCGATTGTGGCGTCGATGTCGCGCGCAGATCTCTGTCTTTCGGCCGGATCATCGCTGCCGACAAGCGCCCGCAAGTCCGCGCGGATCATCTGGAGAGGCGTGTTCATTTCATGTGCGAGATGCGCGGTCAGTGCGCGTAGGTCCGTCACGAGGCGATCGAACCTGGGAAGAAGCTGATTGAGTTCGTCGGCCAGCCGGCGAAGTTCGGGCGCGTCCGGCTGGATGTCGACATGCGGCGTTGTTTGCCCGGCCGCAAAACTCTCGAGTACACCATTGATCCTGTTCAGCCCAGCGCGGTAGCGGCGACGATGGTCTAGGTGGAGCATCAGTCCATCGTCGCCGCTATCGCGCTGGGCTGAACAGGATCAATGGCGTACTCGAGAGTTTTGCGGCCGGGCAAACCACGCCGCATGTCGACATCCAGCCGGAGGCGCCCGAACTTCGCCGGCTGGCCG
>JBCCKB010000007.1:0-23370 GCA_039027595.1 Pseudomonadota bacterium
CCGCTGCGCCCAGGTCGATCAGACCGCCCTTGGGGTCGGCGAGATCCACGAGGCGATCGGTGATCTGTCGTTCGTAGACCGCCAGGATCTTGGCCGAGACGTCACTTTGCCCCCAAGAGGCACGCTCGGGCAGCCGCATGCCCCGGAATGGTCCATGGGCAACCCTGTTTCCATGGATGTCGCGAAGATGCGCGGCGACCCGGGCTTTGGCCGTCACAATGCGCGTTTCGGTATGGTGCGGGTGCACCAACGCCGAGACGGCCCGTCTTGGGTTGCCAGCCCTAAGCTTTCGCACTGCCTTTCGCACGCGCTTGCGCAACGCCTTAACCTCACAACTGTCTTCATGCTCGTCTTAGGGGGCCCGGGATGCGGCTGCAAATCCCGCTACCCTTCTGGCTTGCGGGCGGGCATCAAGGGCGCGAAGCCGGGAGGGCGCGATGAGCCGACTAGACGTCTTTATCGATCGGATGGTGTCGCAGCGTGCGTGCCTGAACCATGCGGCCGGGATTGTCGCCCATCTTCCGGGGCCTGCCTTTGAGCTGGGGCTTGGGAATGGCCGGACCTTTCACCACATGCGCGAAATCCTTCCGGGACGGGAGATCTTTGTTTTTGAACGTCAAATTGCTTCACACCCCGACAGCACGCCCGAAGAGCGCTATCTGATCTTGGGGGATGTGCGCGAGACATTGCCCGCCGCGCAAAGGCGCTTTGGACCGACCGCTTGCCTGATCCACGCCGATCTGGGAGGACATAACCTTGCCAAAAACGATGCGTTCGCGCGGTTTGTCTCGCCCTTGGTCGAGCCGCTCCTTGCTCAGGGCGGCGTGATGGTCGCAAGCGATCGGATGTATTTCGACCGCTTGGCCGAGGTTCCGCTGCCCGATGACGCCGTGCCCGGGCGGTGCTTCATATATCGATAAATCCTAGGCGAGGACGAGGTTTGGACCATCCGCGCCGGCGCGACGGCACGCGTTCCGCGTGTCGACCACAAGGGGCGCGTGGGCGAGAACGGCGTGGTAGTCGACCGCGTCATGGTCCGTGACAATGAGCGCCGCGTCATAGCCCGCGCTCAGATCCTCGGACCAAGGGACGCTCTTCCGCCCGGCGAGACGTGGATGCTCCCGGGTCTTTGGGATCTCTGGAACAAAGGGATCGAAGTACGCGGTGTCCGCGCCGCGCTCATCGAGCAGCGCCATGACCCGAAGGGCGGAGCTTTCGCGCATGTCATTGACGTTCTTTTTGTAGGCCGCCCCAAAGACGAGAACCCGAGCGCCATTCAGTCCCTTGTGAAATCGGTCGTCCAGCGCGCGGGCCAGCTTATCGACAACACGGCGAGGCATGGCCGCGTTGATCTCGCCCGCGAGCTCAATGAACCGCGTGCGCACATCGTATTCGCGCGCCTTCCAGGTGAGGTAGAATGGATCGATCGGAATGCAGTGCCCGCCGAGTCCGGGACCGGGGTAGAACGGCATGAAGCCGAAGGGCTTGGTTTTGGCAGCGTCGATCACCTCCCAGATGTCGACACCCATCGGCTCATAAATCGTCTTCAGCTCATTGACGAGCGCGATGTTGACCGACCGGAAAATATTCTCGGTCAGCTTCGTCGCCTCGGCGGTCCTGGTGCTTGAAACCGGAACGACCTGGGTGACCACCGCCTCATAAAACGCGGTCGCCGCCTTGAGCGCCCGTGGGTCGTCGGCGCCCACGACCTTTGGGATCGAGGCGGTTGTGAAGGCTGCGTTCCCCGGGTCCTCGCGCTCGGGCGAGAAGGCCAGAAGAAAGTCCTCACCGCTTGTGAGGCCCGAGCTCTCGAGGATGGGACAGAGGATCTCGGCCGTGGTTCCGGGATAGGTTGTCGATTCCAGGATGATCAGCTGGTTGCGACGCAGACACGCCGCCACTTGTTCGGCAGTCTTTCGAACAAAGGACAGATCGGGTTCGTGGTGGCGGCTAAGCGGCGTGGGAACGCAGATCACCAGGATGTCGGGCTCGCCAAGCCGGGTGAAATCGGTCGTTGCATCAAGGCGCCCGGTGCCGTGGGCCGCGTGGATCGCTTCAACGTCGATATGATTGAGATAGCTCTCTCCGGCGGCAATCTTGCGCGGCTTTTCGGGGTCGATGTCGAAACCCACCATGCCGAACCCCCGTGTCACCACCGCCAACGAGAGCGGCAGGCCCACATAGCCAAGTCCGATGACGCCGATCTTGGCGTCGCGCGCGGTGATTTTCTGGATCAGATCAAGGGTGTCGGGTTCGGTCATGTTGCGTGGGTCGTTAAGGGCTCTGACTGCGCCGTCCGTCGCATCGCCGGGCTCAAACATCAAGCCTCGCCAAGGAGCCTTTCGATCAAAGCACGCGCATCATGCCTGGGCGCCCAGCCGGGATGGTCGGCCTCAAACGCGCGCGTGTCGGTAATCCACCATGCGTGATCTCCGTAGCGGGACGCAGGGGTCTCTTTGGTTGCCACTGTCCGGTGAAGGATCTCGCCGGCCAGTGCCAGCGCCTCGCGGACCGAGACCGACGAGGCGCGCCCGCCGCCGATGTTGTAGACCCCGGCTTGCGGCGCGCGCGAGACGATGGCCGCGAAGGCCAGCGCCAGGTCCTCGGCGTGAAGATTGTCGCGCACCTGATAGCCACCATGGCCGATGACGTCGTACACCCGCCCGGATTTGGCGGCACGGCAAAGATGGGACAGAAAGCCATGGGCCGGCACACCCCTGTGGTCTTCGCCGGTGATGCAGCCCGCGCGAAGAACGGTTGCGGGCAGGCCAAAACGCGCCCCATATTCCTGCACCATGAGATCTGCGGCCGTCTTGGAGACGCCGAATAGCGAGTGCCGTGTGCGGTCGATGGGCATTGTCTCGTCGATGCCCCGCGCGTGGAACGGGTGTGAGCGTGATATGTCGAGCCGCGCGCCCAAGCGTTCAAGGGGCAAGTCGTTTGGCTGGTCGCCATAGACCTTATTGGTCGATAGGAAGATGAACCGCGCCTCGGGGGCGTGGCGCCGGGCGGCCTCGAGAAGCCCAAGCGTCGCCGTGGCGTTGACTTCGAAATCCGTCATTGGATCAAGGGCCGCCCAGTCGTGGGAGGGTTGCGCAGCCGCGTGCACGACAACGGCAATCCGTCTCGCGTAGGTCTCGAAAACCCGTGCAATCCCGTCACGGTCGCGAATATCGAGGTCTTCATGCCGGTAGCCTGTCCCCCCGGCCTCAAGCGCTTTCTGCATCGGACGCGTGCTGGCGTCTGGCCCGAATAGAACTGCGCGAAAATCGTTGTCGATCCCGACGACATCGAGGCCGAGTTTCCGAAACATACGGGAGGCCGCGGCACCGACCAGCCCGAGGGATCCCGTTACAATCGCAACGGATTGGTCTGGCATATTCGGCTGACCCCCGCCTGTGAGAACGGCCAACCTACCGGCGATATCGGGCGCGCGAAACCCCTTGCTGGGACGCCCACCATCCCCTACGGTTCACAGCACGTCCAAGACCCATGCGAGCCTCTTCATGTCCGCCGCCAAAATGCTGATGTTAAAGCTTATTATTGCTTTGTCGTTTGCCGCGTCCATGGCGATGGCGGTGGGCGACCGGCGGGTCGCGCTGGTGATCTGAAACGCCGACTATTGGAACTTTCCCGACCTTGCCAATCCCGGCAACGATGCGGCGGACTTGGGCGCGCGGCTGGAGGAGCTGGGCTTTGAGGTGATCCTCGGGGTCGACCAGACCCGCGACGAGCTGGTGTCCACCCTCTTGGACTTCGCGCGGCGTCTTGAGGGCGCGGACACCTCGCTTTTTTTCTTTGCCGGGCACGGTATGCAGATCAATGACGTCAATCACATGATCCCGGTTGACGCGATCTTGTCGCCCGAACTGCGCGTCGACGATCAGACGGTCACGATTGATCGGGTTGTCCAGCTCATGAACCAGTTCACCGATAACGCGCTGGTTTTCCTTGATGCCTGTCGCGACAATCCCCTGACCGCCGACATCCCCATTGGCAGCCGTGACGATGGCGTGGGGCGAGGGCTTGCCCGGCTGCGCGCGGCCGGGGGCTCGTATATCTCGTTCGCCACCGCGCCTGGCCATGTGGCCTATGACGGCGAGGGTCGGAACAGTCCCTTCACCGAGGCGCTCTTGCGCCACATTTCAACACCCAACGTGGATATCCGACTGATGATGGCCGATGTTCGCCGTGACGTCTTCGAGGCAACCGCGCAACAGCAGCTGCCTTGGGAAAACAATTCGCTTATCGGGCGCTTCTATTTCCGCCAGGACGATCGGCTGAGCCGTCTCGACACGCAGGCACGCACCGAGGCGGAAGCGTGGGAGGCGCTTTCGAGCAGCACGCAGCGCGAGGACTTCGCTGAATTCCTGGATGCCTTCCCCGACGGGAGCTTTGCATCCTTGGCGGAGCTGAAGTTGAACACGCTGGATAACCTGGACCGGGAGGCGAGCCAGGAACGCTCGGATTTCCTATTGGCGCGCGCCAATGACGATGTCGAAACGTGGAGGACTTTCATCGAGACGCATTCCGGAGGTGTTTTCGCCGAGATCGCTCGTGAAGAGCTGTCCGAGCTTGAAGATGAGATTGCGCGGAACCGGCTCTCGGTCGAGGAGCTCCATTGGCGCTCGATCGAAAACTCTCTCTCGCCCAGTGACTTCACGACCTTTCTTCAGATTTACCCGCAAAGCCAGTTTCGCGATCTCGCGCAACAGCGCCGGGCTCTTGCGGAACAAGCGCGCGAGGTGACCGACACGCTCGACGTCTCCAGCGATGTGGCCCTTGAGCGCGAGATCAAGCGGCGCGTCGGCCAACTTCCCGTACAGTTTGTCCAATACGGTCTCTCAGCATTGGGTCATCCCATCACCGACATTTCAGGTGTCATCGATTCCGAGACCCGGCAGGCCATCCGGAATTATCAGGCGACCATCGGCGCCCCGCAAACCGGACGGCTCACGCCGCAGCAATCGGTCGATCTCATCCTCTCGGCGGCCTCCTTGGGCGACTCGCATGCGCTGACCGCGGCGGGTGTGATGACCGCCTCAGGCCAAGGCTTGGGCCAAGACGAGGCAACGGCGCGGCTTTGGTTCGACCGGGCGTCTGATCAAGGCAACGGGCTTGCGATGGCCAACCTTGGGATCTTGTTTCGCGATGGGCGCGGCGGTCCCCGCGATGTCGAACGCGCCCGCAGCCTGCTCACGGTTGCCGTGACGATGGGCGTTGACGAGGCCGTGCCGATCCTGCGGAGCTTGGGCGAGTGAAGTGGGGGCTGTTGGCCGTTGCCCTGGCGCTTTTGCCGGGCGTCGCCGGTGCGCAACTTCTTCTTCCGCAGCCTGAACTGCGGACCCTTCAAGACTGTGAGACCTGCCCCGAGATGGTCACGTTGCCCGATGGCAGCCTGATCAGTCGTGCGCCCGTGCAGAAACAGGAATTCGCGGCCTTCGTGCGCGCCACCGACTACAAGCACCAAGGTTGGGGCTGCAAATGGCGATATGCGCATATCGAGCAGGAGCCCGATCACCCGGCGGTGTGCATCACTTTCCAGGCTGCTCGGCAGTACGCGGAGTGGCTCAGCGAGAAGACCGGCGTCACCTACCGCCTACCCACGGGCGACGAGCTGACCTATGCGGTCATGGGGTTCTCGACCGCGAATTACTGGTGGGGCCAGCAAGTCGGCGAGGGCCGGGCGAACTGTGACGGATGCGGCTCGCGTTTTGACGGGGTGGGAACCTCGCCTGTTGGGACGTTTGAGCCCAACGAATTCAATCTTTTGGATGCGGTCGGCAATGTCTGGATCTGGACAACAGACTGCGAGACCGCCGAGTGCCAAAAGCGTGCGCTTCTGACGGGCGGCTGGTCGAGCCCACCATCCGATTTGCGCATGACAAAACGGATTTTCCAAGCGCCCGATGTGCCCTTCAACTCCTACGGGTTCCGCGTGGTGCGCGAGGACGGGTAGAGCTGGCTATTCGGTGGAGCGTCGCCGCGTCTGCGCTCAATCGGGATCGCGCATCACCCGGAAGCCAATTGCGTTGTTGCGAAGCCGAACGCGATCGGCCCATTGTCCATCGCTGCGAAGGTGTTTTGGGTTGGGAACCGTCCAAGCGCCGCCACGGAAAATCGCATTTGAACAGTCCCCGCCCACGCATGAATTCGTCCACTGCCAAACATTGCCGGCGGCATCGTGAATTCCCCATGCGTTTGCCGGGAACGCGGTGACCGGCGCGGTGTGGGCGTGACCGTCGCTGCATTCAAGAATATTGCGCGGATCCTCCGGAAAGATCTCCCGGTACGCTGCATCGGCCACATTGGCGTTTTCGCAGACATTGGCGAAGTCGTCCCCCCACCAGAACGCGGTTTCCGAGCCCGCAGCGGTGGCCTCCACGGACTCCTCCCATGTCGGCAGCCTGTACAGCCGTCCGGTTGTCTCGCTCAGCCAGTCAGCATAGGCCGTGGCGTCAAGCCATGTGACGCAGACCACGGGGTGATCGCCCGCCTGCTCGAAGCCGGGGTTCTGCCAGTTTGCGCCATCGGTCTTTTGAAATCGCTTGTCGGTGCGCAGCACGCAGTCAGGTTGCTCGGGAAACTGGGTCTCTTCCGCGAACACGCTGAACATATCGCGAGTGACGAGCGTGGTCGCCATCGCGGCTCCGGACGGGAGTTCAATCATCGCGGGGCAGTCTGGACAGTCGCGGCTAAGCTGGGCGGAGGCGGGGTGGGCGGTCAGGACCAGACCAAGGAGTGTAAGGTGAAGCAGTCGCATAAGGGTAATCATAGCCGGTCAAGTATGGGCTCTCCCAGCGTTTTCGACAGGCGCGCATTGATTTCACGGTACATGTCGAATTCAACCCGGTTGTTTTTGGTGAAGATGCGGATGTCTTCCGCAAGAGGTGTCTCCGCGCGTTCGGTCACATTGAGCACCGGCATCTCCTCTGGCGGCGGTTTGCCGAGCACATCCGCGAGATAGAGGACGCACTCCTCGAAGCGCTCCAGTGTGCCGATGAACCAATATTTGTCGAGCGCCTCCCGCCAGGTGTCGGCATCGCATTCGAAATGTTGCAGGTAGAAGCCCCGACTGTCGCGCAGGAACTGCCCAAGCGGCTTTGGCCGGAAGTCCTTGTCGAATTTTCCACGGCGCGCTTTGTCGAAAAAGTAAATCGAGAGCGCCAGATCGAGGGGCTCGCGCACAAAGCAGATCTTTCGCCAAGCCCTGGTGTCCGAAAGTTCGGGGTACCGGTCCCCGAGTGGCATCGTGTCGGCGGCGAAGTGCCCGGCCAACAGGTCGCCGGTCCCAAGTTCCGCAAGGTTTCGTTTTTTGGGAAGAACCGTCGCCCAGGGTTCCCGGTAATCGCCCACGATGTTGAACCAGCGCGACAGGACCCGCCGCGTGCTTGTCCCGCCCGCCTTGGGAAGGTGGTGAAACACATAGCGCGGCGCTGGGGTGGCGCGGGGTGCCGCCAAGTAGTTTCCCAGCCACGCAACAAAATCGTCCTGGCGGAGGGCAGTCTCGATCCCGGCTTCTGCCTGGCGGGCGAGGGATTGGCGGGCCTGGCGATCTTCGGCCAGGCGCGCGGCGATATCGACATAAGCTTTGCGGGTTGGCGCCACGCAGTCCTCAAGGCCGGCGGCCCGCAACCACCCCGATCCTTGGTAACACCGCTGACTTGATCCGGCGTGCGTGACGGCGGGCAGTCCGGATAGCAGCGCCTCGACGACCGTGGTGGCCCCCGAAAACGGGAAGCTGTCGAGATAGAGATCCGCCTCGGACAAGACTTGCAGCACGCGGGCATGATCGATCGGCGCCAGCACTTTGACGCGCTCGCGCGCGATGCCTGTCTGAGTTGCCTGCGCCTCTATCCGAGCCAGAAAGCCACTTGTGTCAAAGTCCCTAAGCCAGTTCTTTGCGAAGGGATAAAGAACGAGGACACTCGCTGGGGCGGCGGCCAGGATCTCGAACCACGCCTTAAGAAGATCCGGGACGATCTTGTCATGCATGGCCCCGCTGACCAGCACGGCGGCATCTTCCTCGATCCCAAGTTGCGCGCGCCACGTATCGGTGGGATTGGCCTTGGGCGGTGGCAAAAAGAGAAACGGTTGCCCTGTTCCTGGGGCACGGACGGTGATTTCCGAATAGTCCCCCTCGGCGCCGTCCGGTGTCACCATGTCCCCCAGAATAATCTCATCCACGCTCCGAAGCCCCGTTGTCAGCGGCGTGATCGCCGAAAGCGCGATTTGACGTGGAGCCAAGCGATGCGCCGCCACCACGCTCATTGGGCTGTATCCAAGCGCCACGGTGCCCAGGAGCACGACATCGGGGCGGTCTGCCCGAATGTCCGCCACCGCCATGGCGAACGGCAGCTGGCCCAAGGCGACGATCCGCTCGCCGTCGAGGAGCGGCGCATCGGGCAACGAGGTTTCAAGGAGATATATCGTTGGTTCGAACCGGGTCCGGTCGAGCCGCGCGAGGATTCCCCTCAAGATCCAGGTCTCAGGGGCCGGCTCGGCATGGCGCAGAAGAATCGCAACGCGCGTCGTGGCGTGGGAAACGGTCTCTTTGTCCTCGATCTCGGTGCCGAGAAGATCGTGCCCTTCGCGCAGCAGGAGCGTCTCAAGCGAGCCGCCGATCGCCTCTGCGGCGGCTCGACAGGCTGTGTCCTGAAAGTAGATCCCGATCGGCCGGCTCGACCGGACGAACTCCCGCGCCAGCGCGAAGCGCCAGCCCTCGCGGGGCTCGGTCGCTAGCAGAGACTTGGCTTCGGCATGTCTCGCCGCGAGCCAAGCGGTGTAGAGGTTGGCCTCATCTGCGTTTTCCAGCACCGGGTTGTCCGCAAGGTAGCGCCCGATTTGCCGCGCATATCCCAGCGCGCCAGCGGGAAAGTCCGTTAGCTGCATCCCTGGCATGATGCGCCAAGCCGGTCCGGCGAGCATGGCGCAGGCAAGCCAGCGCAGCCATGGCCCCGCCTCGCGTTCCGTGGGTGGACCGGGCGGAGGCGTTGCTGGTCTTAGCTTCGCGCCAAGCTGCGCGCAGTCTTGCAGCTCCTTGGAATCGATCATTTTTGCGCCGCGGTCAGAGAGGTTGGCAATGATTGCCCTGGACGCATCTCGGATCGCTTCTTGCTCTGGCGGATCTCTTTCCGCCGCGGAGCCGATTTGAGCGAAGACTTTGCTGAGCCGCGGCTGGACGACAGGCGAAAGCCGCGCCTTTGGCCGCTCCACTGCCGTGCATCCCGAAATCTGAAGCCCGTGCAGCCTCAGGCCCGCATGCCGTGCCAGGGGGATCGGTGCTGCATGGAGAAACAGGGTGACCGGGCTTTTCCCGAGGGGGATTGGCACCTCAAGGATTCCTCGGCCCTTGAGGTTAACGGTCGCGAGCTCGGCGTCGTCGACGGTTGCGACAACGGCGAAGTCGGCTCCCTGCGTCGGTGGGTCCAGTCTCTCAAGGTCGAGTTCGAGCACCGGCTTATCCGTTTCCCTGAACGCCGGGAGCGAAAACGTGATCTGGGCGCAAGCCCCCATCAGAACCGCCCCGACGGGATCTTCGAAAGCCCAGCCCTCGACGAGAATGCCCGCGTTGACCGGCGGGTAACGCCGGCCGGGAGCCATCACCGGCGGTCCGCCCGTGCGCCGGTCTGGCCCCGGAAGCCACGTCAGATCGCCCAATTCGACTTCGGGCTCGTCGAGCGGCGCGTCGGGCTGGAAGCTGACCGCCAGCTCAAGTATTCGCTCGGAGCTTTCGGGCGGAACCTCAAGCGTCAAGACGTGGTTTGGCCCCACGGCGCCGTCAAGGAGCCGTTCCCCCTCAACCTCGAGACTGATTTGCCCCCGCGACTGATGAGGTCCCAGGGTGACCCGCAGGAGCGCGCCTGCTTGAAGGGCAGGGCGCGCGATACGCAGCATGGCACCGGACCCCAGCTTTGCGATACCAGGTGGGTCCGTTGCCTCCGTCGGCACGACGAGGTCGCGGGCCATATCTGCCAGAGGTGCGACGTCGATTGACGTAATCTCAATCCGGCGTGCGCGGCGCTTCCAGGGACGGGGCACGCGCTGGGCAAGACAGCGCAGCTGGATCACCTCGACTGGCGGACAGATTGGGCTTGGGGCGGGAAGCGTTATGTCCAGCGTCTCGCCGCTCTTAAGAACGCCGCTTTTGAAGATCAAATCCCCAGCAAGCGTGGCCTCCAGAACGGTGCCGCGCGCCACGTCGCCCAAGGTGATCGAGATGCGTGACGGCGCAACACCAAGTCGGCACACGGCCAGCTGTCCCGTGTCGCATACAAGCTCGCAGCTATCGCCGTAGCGACCAAAAACCCAGGCGTCTCCCACCAGGTGCCGGGGAAGCTCCAGGCGACGCGGCTGGTCGATCGCGACCTCGAAGACCATCGGTTCTGTGTGCGGCCCTGATGTGCCGCGGCGACGGTGCAACAAAGGCGCGGCAAGACGGGGCGCTGACCCCGGGTGTTGCACCCAGTCGAGAAAGCCAGTGCCGCCGAGCGCACCAAGCAGCGGGGGGCCAGGGGGCAGGAGACTGTTGCTTGCCGGTCTGACGAGGCGCGCAAGGCGCTGGCGGAACACCGACAGCCCCGCCGCATCGCCGTTTAGGGTTTCGGCGCGCAGCCGAACCTCGAGCGCGCCCCGGGCGAGGTCGCGTTCGTCCTCCGATGTCAGCGGACTGTCCCGCCTGCGCGACAATTCCAGAAGGTCGAGCCCAGCGTCGGCGGTATCCACGAGCGAACGATGGATCGTCGACTGGCGGGAGAGACCTTCGGTATAAAAGTTGTTTTGCCCGTGCGCGGTGTAGCGCCCCAGCACCTGTGGAAGGTGCAAAGCCGGACCCGACAGCATCCCAACCCGAACCAAGAGCGTATCGGCACTGATTTTCCAGCGGGGCTCGGGAAGCGGGAAAGCCCAGGCGATCCGTCTGCGGTTAAACGCATTTCCGCTTGTTGGCATGAACGGGAATTGAAGCCGCTTGAGAAGCTGCGCCCGTCGGTCACGCTCGGGAATTGCCATTGGGTAATGGCCGATCGCGCGCGCGTTTTCGTCAATGAGCGTCAGGTCATAAGAGACAAGAGCAAGCTCCGAGCTCCAAACGCGTTTGATCGTCTCGATCGCTTGGGGGCGGAGTTGATCGTCGGCATCGAGAAAAATGACGACATCGCTGCGCACGGCCTCCATTCCCCTATTGAAGGCCGCGCTTTGGCCCGCATTGTCCTGCAGCAGAATCTCGGCGTCCGCCGTCTCTGCCAAGACCTCCCGGCTCGCGTCCGTGGAGCCATCGTCGATGACAATGACCTGATCGGCGGCCACCGTTTGGGCGCGCAGGCTGTCGAGGCATGCTTCAAGAAAGTGGCCGTAGTTGAAGTTTGTGACCACGACCGCAATCGATGGGTCACCTGCACGCGAGCGTGTCCGGGCGTCTCGCACGGTGACCCCGCCGGAACCTGGGTCAGCCGGAATATGTGTCCTCGGAGCGGTCGCCGGAATCTTCACGCTGCTCGCGTGCTACTGGCGCGCGCGAGGACACGCTCGCCGGAAGGTTCTGGCGGATCGAGGGCGGCAGCGTTCGGATCGTCTCGGCTGGGACATTCGCGAAGGCATTCGGGGCCAGCCGACTGATCACCTCTGGCGACTGCGCCGAGAGAACCGATGCCACCCGACCATTGGGATAGCGGCGCAGATAGCGCTCGACAAACACCGGGTCGTTCTGCGTGACGGCGGCCTCAAAGTCCCGCTGTTCCTCGGCGGAGACCTCTTCGGTCGCCTCGCTTTGTCCTATGATGGCGCAACCGGCCATGGGCAGCGTCCCCGCCGCAAGACCCAAAAGGATGGTTGCTCCGAGCCGGTGCGGCGTTTTGGGTCGTGTCATGGTCGTCCGATCAAGTCTTAACAGCCGGTTAATGCTATTGGGTCGTCCCGACGGGGTCAACGCTCAAGCCGGGTTCAGGTCACCAGCGACCGGGTTTCGTATTTGGGGTCCTTCCAAAGACCAGCCGAGATGATCTCCCCAAGCCGCGCGGCTGCGCGGATCACGTCGGCCTCATCCAGATAGAGCGGCGTAAAGCCAAAGCGCATGATGTTAGGAGCGCGGAAATCACCGATGACGCCGTGATCGATAAGCGCCTGGACGGCCGCGTAGCCATGTTCGAAGGCGAACGAGACTTGGCTGCCGCGTAAGTGTGGATCCCTGGGAGACGCAAGTGCAAGGGTGGGGCAGCGTGATTCCACTTCAACAATAAAGCGCTCGGACAGCGCGATCGAGGCCTTGCGGATATCGCGCATGTCAATGCCCTCCCAGGCATCGAGCGCCGCATCGAGGAGGGCAAGCTGGACAACGGGGGGCGTCCCCACCCGAAGCCGCTCGGTTGACATTGCGGGACGGTAGCCGGGTTCCATGGCGAAGGGAGCCGCGTGGCCCAGCCAGCCTGCGAGCGCGGGTTTGACGGATTCGATAATGTCCGGCCGCGCATAGATGAACGCGGGCGCTCCAGGACCACCGTTGAGGTATTTGTAGGTGCACCCAACCGCAAACTCTGCGCCAGCCGCCGCCATGTCGACCGGAACCGCCCCGGCGCTATGGGCGAGATCCCATATCATGACCGCGCCCGCCGACTGCGCCGCCTGGGTGATCGCCGCCATGTCGTGCATGCGTCCGGTCCGGTAGTCGACCTGGGTGAGCATCACGGCCGCCACCTCGGGATTGATGGCATCCAGGACGGCGTCGGGTGCGGGTGTTCGCAGGTCATAACCCTTGCCGATCGTGTCGATGAGCCCTTCGGCCATGTAAAGGTCGCTGGGAAAGTTCCCGGCGTCCGACAGGATCACACGCCGCTCGGGGCGCATTTTGAGCGCGGCGGCCAGCGCTTGGTACACCTTGATGGAGAGCGTATCTCCGGTGGCGACCGACCCCGGCTCCGCGCCGATCAGCCGGGCGATGCGGTCTCCAACGCGTCGCGGCAGGTCCATCCAGCCCGCGCTGTTCCAGGCCCGTATCAACTCGCCGCCCCATTCGTCGGCAATGACCGTCGCGGCACGCTCGGCTGCCCCGATTGGCAACGGTCCAAGAGAGTTGCCGTCGAGGTAAATGACACCCTTCGGGAGATCAAACAGATGCTTGCGCGGCAACGTCATCACAGCACCCCCCTCAGGTGCCAGAGTTCCGGGAAGAGTTCCACGTCGAGCATGCGCTTGAGGTATTGCACGCCCGAGGTGCCGCCAGTGCCGCGCTTGAAGCCGATGACCCGCTCGACTGTGGTGACGTGATTAAAGCGCCATCGCCGGAAATAATCCTCGAGATCGACAAGCTTTTCCGCCAACTCGTACAGCGTCCAGTGGCGGGCCACGTCTTCGTACACCGTCTGCCATCGCGCCTGAATTTCAGGGCGCGCCGTATGCGGACGGTCGAGTTGCGGCGGGGGCATCGCGGCTTCATTGCCCTCGAGGCTGCGAAAGAGAAACGCCACAACCTCATCGTAGAAGCTCGGCCTGTCGAGCTCGGCAAGAAGGGCAGCATGCGCCGGGCCCACATGGGCGTGCGGCTTGAGCATGTGCGTATTTCGGTTGCCAAGTATGAATTCGATCATTCGGTACTGGTGGGACTGAAACCCCGATGACGGACCCAACGCTTCGCGGAAACGGGTGTAGTCGGCAGGCGTCATGGTGCGCAGTACGTCCCACTGGTTGTTGAGCTGCTCAAAAATCCGCGCGACCCGGGCCAGCATCTTGAACATCGTCGTTGTCTCACCGGCCTTCAGGGCATCCCGCGCGGCACCCAGCTCATGGACCACAAGCTTCATCCAAAGCTCACTGGTCTGATGCTGGATGACGAACAGCAGTTCGTCGTGGGCGTCGCTGAGACAATGCTGCTGCGCAAGGAGCATGTCGAGCCTGAGATAGTCCCCATAGGACATCGCATCTCGAAAACCCATCTTGGCGCCGTCTGTCTCGGGGTCGAAAGGAGAGCCGGTCATGCAAGGCCCTTGGGTGTGAACGCATCCGCTGCAATGGTCCTAGGGGAGCGCGCATAATGTTTCAAGCTTGAAGTATCTCGCGTGGCGGGATGTCAGGGCCCGCGCGGCGATGTCGCCGGATCACCCCGGCACTGGCCCCATATGCCGCTGCCGAGAGATGAGGATATCTGCGTTGCAGGCGCACCGCGACATGCTGCAGCGCACGGGTGTTACCGGAAGTTCAACATCTTCGCCCAGCTTGCCAATGTGCCCGCCCACGCCACAAACCGCGCGGGTAATCGAGCCATCCGCCTTGATCCGAAGCGATTCGAGCCCCGCCGAGCAGATCCAACCCTGCCAGTCATTGCGGCCAAGCCGCAGAAGATCGCTGCCGCGCCAGCGCGTTTCGCCTCCGGAGGCATCGCTCACCATCATAACGCCCCTTGGCGTGGCCACCTCTTCCCGGCGCGGTCGGGTCAACCGGATGCCCATGCGCCGGGCTTGTTCCCGTGTGTAGCCGTAAAGCTCGGTGCCGAAATCGACCCGAAGCGGCTTTAGCACGAAGGTCGCCTCGGGCACGGTTTGGGCGAGATCCTGCGCCCTCCCATATGTTGCCTCGAAGCGCGCCGGATGCAGTGTCACATTGACTTGAACCGGCATCTTGGGGGCCAACAGGCCCAAAAGCTCCCGGAACGCTGAATGCTCCACGAACTCCTCGTGATATGTCAGGATGACACTGTTGAGATGCGGTGCAATCCGTTCCCAAAAGCGCCGTGTCCGCGAGCCGTTGCTAATGAGGCTGACTGAAAACCCGCTGTCCGAAGCCGCATCCAGGAGTGGGATGATCTTGGGATGCATCGTGGGCTCGCCGCCCGTGAACTGGATCCATACCCGGCGCTGGAGCGCGTCCACATAGTGCGCTTTAAGCGTGCCGTAAAACGACATGATGTCGGCCGCCGACTGCCATCCCAAGGAACCGTCATGCAGGGCCTTCGGGCAATAGCTGCATGCATAGCTGCACGCGTTTCCAAGCATCCAGTCGATCAGCACGGTCTCGGCGTGGACCTTGTCCGCGTGGCGGATTGCCGAATGCGGTCTCTGCTGGACTGGCGTATCATGCACGGTCATGTCGGCTCCTCGGGGAGGGTCCCCGCGACGGCACCGGACGTTGACAGGCGACGCCGCTCAAGTCAACGCTGGCACGACTGGTGGCGTGTGTCTTGGGGCTGGGCTCGATGCGATTTGACAAAATCAACGATGGCGGCGGCACTGTGGCCGTCGCGCGGTCCTCTGCAGCCAACGCGCATGCACAGGCGTGGGCCGACGGCTACACCGCAGCGTGCAAGATGGACGTCGGCAATCTGAGCCGGACTGCCGAGCTCACCGCGTTTGGGCGGCACCACCCGGAGGGCCCTTGGAGGATACATGGCGCCCATTTGGCGATTTGGCACCGGCTGTCCGGGCAGGCACCCCAGTGCCCTGATGCGAGCTTCTTGGACGGGCTTTGGCGGACGGGTGTCGGCGCGCGCGCGCACGGCGCCGCCGGAAGTGGCGCGCGGCAGCTTAACGCCGAAATCACTGCCCTGGGCCGACGCATTAATGCGATCAACGGCGGAACGATTGCCGAAATCAGCGCAGAGATCTCGCGGGTCTGCGACGAGGCAGACCTAGTTTCGGCGGCGCCGCGCGATGGCGAGACGACGCCAGATGCGCTGTGTTTGGGGGACGTCCCGCAGATCCGGCTTGGCGTGGCGCACGGGGTTCGGTCAGAGACGGTCTGCCCGGCTGAACGACTTGCCGAACTCGTTGAACGCCAAACCGCCGATTGGCTGTTGATTGTCCCAGGCGGCCTGGACCTGTTGCCCGACGCATTGGCGCTTGGCATAGATCGGCGTCTCCTGGCTGCCGGGCGGACGATCGGTATGCTCGCGCAGGCACACGCCACCATGGTTGCGGTCCATTCGGGTCCTCGGCTCTGCTCGCGCGACGCTATCCTTCGCCACGGTGGTGTGCCTCCGGCCGATCTCACGGTTCCGCAGGTGGCGGCGACGTGGCAATCGCAGAGCTCCCCTTGGGACGCTTTCAGGCTTGGCTTTGCGTCCGCCTCCACCGTGCTTGGCGACGGGAGATCCGCGGCACTGGCGTCACGGTTGGCGCTGGCTGTTTCGCTCGGATCCGAGGTGTTGAACGGGCCCTGGTGGCGGCTTGGGGCGCTTTGGGGATGCCTTGGCCGGGCATCGCTTAAAGCGGCATGGGCGCGCGAGGAGCCGTATTTAGCGGAGCCAAGCGGGATGTCGGCGCGTGCCAATACGCTCGCGCGTCTGGTGCGCCAACACCATGGGGTGCCGGCCGAGGCGGTTGATCGTGGGGCGAGCCGGGCAATCAAGCACGTTCTTTCAAGTAAAGTGCCGCGCGAGACACTCGAGCGGTATGAAGCGGCCTTGGGCGGGTCTGGGAGCCCACAGGATCTTAAGCGGGACGAGCGCTAAACCGGGAGGCGCCGGATTTGAGTGAGCTCGCTCAATGGCGCCAGGAGCGCCTCGGCCTCTTCGCCAATGGGCGCGCACTCGCGCACACGCCATTTCGCAAGCATCATCGTGAGGCGTCGGCGCCGGTAGTGGATCGCTGATCCCGCGTCGCAATCGGTCGCGCGCCGCAGATGATCCGTAACCGGCAGGCACTCGATGAGCCTGCCTGGAGCAACAAAGTCTGGCGCCGCTCGGACATCCACGATCAGCAGCGCGCGCCAGCCGCCCAGCTCGACCGCGCGGGCATCAAGTGCCTTTATCAGACGTTCCGGATTGGACGTGGACCCGCCAAGACAGAGAAGCGCCGTGGCGCCCGGCGTCTCGATCCGGCGGGCATGCGCTGCCACCGCCTCGTGTCCAGCCCGGAGGGCGTCGCCAATAAGCTTGCGCATATACGGTCTCCGATGCCAGTCGCGCCTGGCAGTGTGGACAGAGGCGGCTCCCTGCTTCAAGGTCTTTCCGTCGCGTGGGAGGTTTGGGTTGGGTTTCAGTGTCGATGTCTTGTTGCTCGGCGACTTCCGGTTTCCGGGAGGGACCTCGTCATCCATAGCGGCGGAGGCCCGGGCGCTCACGGCGGCGGGCTACCGGGTGGGCCTGATGGCCGTGGCGAGCGACATTCTTTCGCCCGCGCGCATGTTCAACGCCGAAATAAGCCAAATCATCCGCGAAGGTGTCGCGGATCTCGTGCCCCCCGGAACCCATGTGTCGGCGCGCCTCGCCTGCCTGCATCACCCTGTGGTTTTCTCGCGGTTTCCGGCGCGCTCGCTCGACGTGGACGCCGCCGATGCGGTTTTGGTTGTTCACCATCCTCCGATCGATGGCAGCGGCGCCGCGCAGTACAATGTCGAGGTGATCGAAGAAGTCACCGGTGCGCTTTTCGGCGAAATCGACTGGGCGCCGGTCGGTCCAAAGGTCCGCGCGGCCTTTGCGCGGGGCGATAGCTCACCACCGCTTACGGCGGACGATTGGGTGAATGTCCTCGACGTGGATCTCTGGGGCGGCCCGAGGCGTGCGCTTGCGAGCGCTATTCCCGTGATTGGACGCCACAGCCGGCCCGATCCCGTGAAATGGCCTGACACATCAGAAGAGTTTCTGGGCGCTTATCCCGACGCCGAGGATTTGGGCGTTCGTCTAATGGGATATGATGCCGCCCTTGATGAGATTGTTGGACCGCGCCCCGCGAATTGGACGGTGCTGCCATTTGATGCAGAACCGGTCCACGCGTTCCTGTCGCAAATCGACTATTTCTCATATTTTCATTCGGACGCTTGGATCGAGGCATTCGGACGCTCAATTCTTGAGGCAATGGCGGCGGGGCTTGTATGCTTTTTGCCGGATCATTTCGAACCACTTTTTGGCGAGGGCGCGGTGTACACCACACCACATGAGGTCGCTGAAAGAGCGCGCGCCTTCCATGCCGCGCCCGGCACTTATCTCTCGCAGTCCGAGGCCGCGACCGCCTTTGTGCGAGAGCGTTTTGGTCCAGAGCAGGCGGTGGCGCGCGTTCGTGCACGGATTGGCCCGCCCGCGACCCTGGCGGGACCCGTGCCGGTTACGCCCAAACCAAGGGTGCTCTATCTCACTTCGAACGGAGTTGGCTTGGGCCATCTGACGCGGGCGCTGGCCTCGGCCCGGCGGCTCGGGCCAAGTGCGCAGCCCGTGGTCGCCACGATGTCACGAAGCTTTCCGCTGGTGGCGGCCGAAGACATCCCCGTGGAGTTCATCCCGTTCCATCGCACCTCTGGGATGAATACGGATGACTGGCAGGCGGCGCTGGGCGATGAAGTCGCCGAGATGCTGCGGTTTTACGATCCCAGCGTCTTCGTTTTCGACGGCAACGTGCCCTATCAAGGTTTGCTCGACGCGCTTTCGGAGGCACCGGCAGTTTGGAAGATCTGGCAGCGTCGCGGCATGTGGCGCCCCGACACCGGCACCAAGGTTCTCGAACGAGAAGGAGCCTTTGACGTTGTGGTCGCGCCGGGAGAGGTCGCGGGCAGTCTGGACCGGGGTCTGACGGCGCGTCGCCTGCACCGCGCGTTTCGGGTTCCGCCGGTACGTTTTCTGCGATCCGGCGAAGCGCTTTGCCGGGAGGACGCCCGTCTGGAACTTGGGCTTGATCCGGGAAAGCCTGCTGTATTTTTTCAACTTGGTTCGGGCAACAACTTTGGCACGGGTGGCCTTTTTAAGATTGCACTCCAGGCACTTACCAGTCTTCCCCACCCGCCGCAGATCGTCGCTGGCGTCTGGCAGAACAGCGATGCGGAGCTGGCGCTTCCCGATCCGGTCATTCCACTTCGGGCATTTCCGTTTGCGCGGTATCTTGCGGCGTTCGACTATGCGCTGGCCATGGCGGGCTACAACACGTTTCATGAAAACCTCGCCGCTGGCCTGCCGACACTGTTTGTCGGAAATGAAAACCCAGAGCAGGACGAGCAATGGCTTCGTGCCGAGTTTGGCCGCTTGACCGGGCTGTGTCTCGCAGCTCGGGCCGACGATGATTATGGCGTCTTGCGCGGGCTTGATGCGCTTGGGTCAGACACGGTGCGCGGATCCTTGTCGCGGGCGTGCGGAATGCTGTCGCCGGAAAACGGCGCGGACATGGTGGCGGAGTTTCTTTGCGAACTGTGCCAAACGCGGAAGCGGCATGCGCTCACAGTGCGCGCCCTGCCGCCATTCTCGGCACGCTAGTGATTGCACCTTGGCCGCTCTACGCGGTAGCGTATTACGGGAGGTAGGGGACCCAAGGCATGAGCAAACTGACGCGATCGATGATCTTTCTCAGAGCGTTCATGGCCGTTCTCGTGGCCGGGCTATTGGCGGGCCGGGCGCCTGCGCAATCCGATGACGAGGGCGACTGGGCGCGTGCGCAAGCCGTGTCGACGCCCGATGCCTACTTCACATATCTCTTGCGAAATCCGCGCGGCGCCTATGTCGAGGACGCGCTCGAGGAATTACGCGCGCGGGGTGCCTTGAATTCGGGCGGACCAGCGGATTTGTCTGTTATTCGGCTTTATTGATCCTATAATCACATGACCCGAATTTGCTGCTGCCTAAGGGGATCTCAATGCTGTTTCATGGGGTTAGGGCGTTACGCCTGATTCTTGCAATTGTCGTGACGCTATTTGCATTTGCGCCTTTCTCCCTGGCCAGTGAGCGTCTTGCCCTCGTAATTGGCAACAGCGCCTATGAGCATGTTTCAAGCCTCCGGAATCCTGTAAACGACGCCAATGATATCTCCGCCGCTTTGACGCTCGCCGGGTTCGAGGTCGAAACCCAGCTCGATCTGGGCCATTCGGAGCTTCTTCGGGCGCTGCAATCGTTCGGCAAGCGGAGCCGAGGCGCCGATATGGCGATTATCTATTACGCTGGACACGGGATCGAGGTTTCGCGCCGCAATTATCTGATCCCTGTGAACGCCTCTCTCGACACGGATATGGACGTGGCATTCGAGGCCGTGCCGCTTGACCGGGCGCTCTTGGCGGTGGAAGGAGCGCAGAAGTTGCGGTTGGTGATCGTCGACGCGTGCCGCGACAACCCGTTCGCCTCGACCATTCAACAGACGTCAAGCAGCCGGTCCATTGGCCGGGGGCTTGCGTTGATCGAGCCCGCGGGCGCGACGCTTGTGGCCTATGCCGCCAAGGAAGGGACGATCGCGAATGACGGCACGGGACGGAACAGCCCCTATGCCGAGGCGCTTATCAAGGTGATCGAAGAGCCCGGCGTCGAGATCGGCAAGATGTTCCGGCGGGTGCGCGACGAGGTGCTGCGCGAGACAGGGGGTACACAAGAGCCATTCCTCTACGGCTCGGTGCCGGCCGAGGATCTTTATCTGAACCCTCCGATCGAGGTGCCCGAACCCGAGCCGGAGCCGAAGGTGGTTGAAGAAGAAATCGCGTCGCTCGATCCGTCGCCCCAGGACAAGACGTTTGAGCTTGCGTTCTGGAACGCCATCGTCAACAGCAATGACGCGCGAGATTTCGAGGACTATCTCGAACGGTTTCCGAACGGGGTCTTTGCCGGGTTGGCTGCGCGCCGCATCGTTGCCCTCAAGCCACCGGAGACGGAACCCCAAGGCCGCAACAGCGCCGAGGGATCCCTCTCCATGGCGCCAAGTGAAGAGAAGGTTCTGGTTGGCGCCGAAGACGCGCCGACAATCGCGGCCGCCCTGGACGCCCCTGCCTCCGGTCGAGACGATAAAATCCCGAGTGTTGAAACGGCGATGGCCGCTCCGCAGATCGATAGGACGGCGCTCTTGGCTCCGAAGGCGGATGCACTTGAGCAGGCTCCGCTCACGGATCCGCGCTATGTCGCATTCACCTCGGAGGTCCCCGACATCGAGATCAATCGTGACCGCATACGCGCGGTTCAGATGCAATTGAACGCGTTGGGTTTCGACACGGGGCTGCCCGACGGGATCATCGGGCCCAAGACCCGGGCAGGCGTGTCCGCGTTCCAGGTCTCGATGGGGACGGACCGGACCGGCGAAGTCGATGCATTTCTTGTGGCGAACCTTGGCCAAGCGATCTCGGTGGATCGGGCGACGGTCGAACGAGATGTGATCCGCCGCCATGGCACGTCGACGACCGTGGGCAATCTCCGAGGACTCTATTGTCTTGATAACGGTGACGGCACCCTCGCCGATGGCTTGGACGGCCGGGCAATGATCTGCAATTTCGTCCGTCCCCGCGGGCAGGGGGTCGAGATGCAGACATTTTACGCCCATGTTCGCCGGAGTGGGGACGACCCGATGACCGGGCTGGTCTCGCGCTTCCGCGCGGCGGGCGATGGCCAGTTTCGAACCGATGCCGGGACCGAGATCTCCCTCACCTCGGAGGAACTCAATTTGGGGAGCAATCGCTTCCTTCGGAGCACACCTCCTGGGTAGCAGGTCCGCCCGCAACCGTCATTGACGGGGACTTTCCCGCCTTCAAGAGCCCTGAGGGCCGCGCGGGGCTTTGGCAGCCCGAAGACGGCAAGCTTCACGTCGAACACGTGGGTCGCCGGGATGCGGGCGCTCCGCTAGGGCGCCGCGCCAATCGCCTGCAGGGCGGCAATCGCCACGGCGATGTCCTGATCTCCAGTTCCAGAACCAACCCCGATGCCGCCCAAAAGCGTGCCGTCTTTCCGAATTGGCAAACCACCCGGCAGGCCGGTCACTCTCCCATCGGTTGCCAGACCTATGAGTGGTCGGACGGCCTCGGGGATCAGTGCGGTCTCTGCGCCAGTCGAGGCGGCCGTCATCGCTTTGGCGCGTGCGGATTTCATGCTTAAGACCTTTGCACCTGTCATCCGCAACTCCCCCAAGGTCACGGCACTTGCATCGACGATCACGATGCATTGCGGTTGGCCGATCCGCTCAGCCTCGGCCACCGCCGCGCTCAGCATCGAGAGAACGCCGGAGTGGGTCAGGATTTGGGAAGGCTGAGTGGGATCCATGGGCGGTCTTTCGGTTTGACGTGATTTGCATGTTAACGGTAACAATCCGATCAGGGGAACGAAAGGGCCAGACATGTCATTCTTTGAAATCGTCGATCCGGTATTCGGCAGCTATGTCCTGGGAAACGCACCGGTGAAGCAGCTCGGCACGGGCTTTGACTGGGTCGAGGGGCCGGTATGGTTCGGCGATGCGGGGTGCCTGCTTTTCTCCGATATTCCGAGCAATCGGATCATGCGCTGGACCCCAGGCGAAGGCATGTCGATCTATCGCGCGCCATCGAACTATGCAAACGGTCATACCCGCGATCGCGAAGGGCGCTTGATCTCATGCGAGCATGGGCAACGGCGGGTCACGCGCACCGAGCATGACGGAACGATCACAATCATCGCTGACGCGTTTGCAGGCAAGCCTCTGAATTCGCCCAACGATGTTGTCGTAAAGTCCGACGGATCGATTTGGTTCACGGATCCGCATTACGGCATTATGACAAATTACGAAGGTTACCAGTCTGAGCAGGAAAACCCGTGTGTCGTCTATCGCGCGGATCCCGCGGTAGGCGCGCTCGACGTCATGGTGGAGGACATGAACTGTCCAAACGGTCTTGCGTTTTCTCCCGATGAGAGCCTGCTTTACGTTGCCGACACCGGTCGCATGTTCAGCGATGATCCGCAGCACATCCGGGTCTACGACATGGTCTCTGGCAGGCCCGCCAATGGCCGGTTGTTTCACAAGATCGAGCCAGGCCTCGCCGATGGGTTTCGCATGGATACGGATGGCAACCTCTGGTCCTCGGCGGCCGATGGCGTGCACTGCATCGCTCCCGATGGCAGGCTTCTCGGTAAAATCCTCGTGCCCGAACTCGTCTCGAATGTCTGTTTTGGCGGCCGGGCCAAGCATGAGCTTTTCATCACCGCGACAACGAGCGTGTACCGGGTGACCCTGAACAGACGCGGTGTGCAATGGCCTTAGGCCCCGAATGCGGCGCGGTGGACCCGTGCCCATCCATCACCACAGCGCTGCGCGATCGACTAGACGAAGCGGTTTACAACGGCCTCCAGGCGCTCTTGCCGCCCTGATCGAGGCTCGGGTTCGATATTTTCGGTTTCGACGCGCGCCGCGATACTGGCGAGGTCCGAGTCGAGCATTGCCTTTGATCCCGCGTCGGCCCAGCCCCCATAGCGCTCTGCGCGCATCGCCTCGAGTGTGCCGTCCTCCAGCATCGCCGCCGCGGCCTTGAGCCCCCTAGCGCAGACATCCATGGCGCCGGCATGGGCCAGCACGAGGTCCTCAGGGTCGAGAGACTGCCGGCGCAGCTTGGCGTCGAAATTTGTGCCCCCCGTGGTAAAGCCTCCGGCTTTGAGGATTTCGTAATAGGCGAGCGCGACCTCGGGAACGCTGTTCGGAAACTGGTCGGTATCCCAGCCCAAGTGACGCGGCAAGGGCGATCTCGTGTTCGAAG
>JBCCKB010000008.1:0-20627 GCA_039027595.1 Pseudomonadota bacterium
GAGGATCTTGGTGGTGGGCGTCGACCAAATCGCGCCAGAGAAGGGCGCGAGGTAGTAGGTCCGAAACCAGTCTCCTAAGCCCATCTCACGGGTCAGCTCGCCGATCGACATGGATCGATCGCCCAGCGCGGACCGTGCACCAGCGTTAAAGCGCAGAATGTCGCGTATCATATTCAAAAATGCCGGGCGAAACGCGTTTTGAGGCTGTGCGAAGATCGCGCGAGGCCCCGCGAGCCCATATTCAATCCGCCCGCCCCCAATCGACGCGCCGAAACTCATGGAACTGTGCGCCACGGGGACCTCAAGCTCGTCGAAGAGCCGTACAAGGTTGGGATAGTTGACTTCGTTGAACACAATGAACCCGGTATCCACCGGCTGGTCGCCTCGGCAGCCCGCAATCTTCGTACGCGCGTGCCCGCCCAGCCGGCCCTCGGCTTCGAACAAAACCACCTGGTGAGACGACGCAAGGAGCTTTGCGGCACCAAGACCCGATATACCCGCGCCGACCACTGCAATCCGGCGTGGAATCGCACCGGGTGTTTCAAATGGCATGTGTGTCTCCTGCCTCGTGTTATGAGCGAGATACGGCCTGATGCGCCGTCCGGATTAGCAATAATCGAACATCCATACTTTTTTCTCACCCGTGTGATCCAGTTCGGCACGGTGGGCGTACCAAATGTATGCTGACCAGCCAAACAACGGTCGACGAAACGGATGCGCGGGTCCTCACACCAGGGTATGGTGCGACCACGGAGCGTGCTCTTGGTAAGGTGACGGTACGGACGGTGAAGGTCAGTAGCGATGTTGATTGGGTCGCAGTGATGCGGCGCATTCGGGATGATAAGGATACAGAGGCGTTTTCTGCGCTGTTCAGGCACTATGGCCCGCGCATGAAGGCGTTTTTGATGAGATCTGGAGCTTCGGAGACCGTGGCGGAAGAGTGCACACAGGACGCGATGGCAACCGTTTGGCGGAAAGCGCATCTGTTTGATCCGTCGCGCGCCAGCGTGGCCACGTGGCTTTTCACGATCGCGCGGAACCGGCGAATAGACGTCCTAAGACGTCAACGAAGGCCCGAGCCTGAGGACTTGCCTTGGGGACCTGAGGCTGAGCCCGATCAGGAAGACGTCGTGTCGTTGCAGCAGGAAACCGCGCGTCTTGCGGAAGCGATAAAGGAGCTTCCCGAGAAGCAACGGAAGCTTATCGAGGCCGCATACTTTGGAGATCTCAGCCATACCGAGATTTCCGCGAAGACGGGCCTCCCCCTTGGAACCATAAAATCGAGAATACGCTTGGCGCTTGACCGACTGCGCCACGCGATGAGGTGAGTGACGAACATGAGTGACATACGGCATCATTTGACCGATGAACTGTTAATGGCGTACTCGGCCGGGACTCTTCCCGAGGCCTTCAGTCTGCTCATCGCAACCCATATTTCCATGTGCGACGAGTGCCGGGCGGCGCTCGAAAGCTGCGATGCCGTCGGTGGCGCAATGCTCGAGGATTGTACGGCCGCCGATCTTTCCGACGAGAGCCTGCGGGCCACGCTCGCGCTGATCGCGGCTGACGTGATGTCTGAACCCGAGGATCGGCGTTTTGAGCGTGTTGATCATGCCGTACCCGCGCCGCTGCGAGATTATATTGGCGGTGGTTTGGAGTCGGTGAAGTGGCGCCCGATTGGGGGTGGCGTTAGCCAGGCGGTTCTGGCCACGGAGGCCGGAGCAACGGCCCGTCTGCTTAAGATACCGGGTGGAACCGCCGTTCCAGACCACGGACATCGTGGAACCGAGATGACCCTTGTGATCAAAGGAGCATTCCGCGACGAGTTTGACCGGTTTGCACGGGGTGATGTGGAAGTGGCCAACGAAAGTCACCACCACACCCCAGTGGCTGAAGAGGGTGAAGACTGTATTTGCCTCACGGCTACGGATGCGCCACTTCGGTTTCGCGGTCTTATACCAAGGATCGCTCAGCCATTCCTGGGGATATAAGCCGTCCTCTGCGCGTTTTTTCCTTGCCTCACGCGGGTGCGGCCATCGCGCAGAGCATCTCAAACATGATTGACACGCCAAGAAAGGCGGTACCCCCTGACGCGTCGAACGGCGGAGACACCTCCACGAGATCGGCACCTGCGATATTCACGCCAGTCAAAAGTCGGGCGACGAGCAACGACTGGAAGGCATTCGGCCCACCCACTTCGGGAGTTCCCGTTCCAGGCGCAAACGCGGGATCAATAAAGTCAATATCGTAGGATACGTACGACGGCGCATCGCCGACAATTGACCGCGCCTCTTCCATCACGTCCTCGGGTCCGCGAACAAAGAACTCCTCGATCGGCACAATCCGAATTCCAACACCCGCAGCAAAGTCCTTGTCCTCGGTATCGTACGCGGTACCGCGGATCCCAATTTGGACCACCCGTTTTGGATCTAGGAGACCTTCCTCGATCGCCCGCCGGAACGGCGTGCCATGGGTAAACATCTGGCCACCAAAATAGCTATGAAACAAATCGGTGTGGCTGTCGAAATGGATCATACCAAGCGGCCGGTCCTTCGCCAGCGCCCGAAGGACTGGGAGCGAAACCAAATGGTCGCCCCCTGCCGTCAGGGGACGTATCCCCGCTGCAGCCACATGCTCGTAGAATCTTGTGATGCGATCCATGCTGTCGGGAATGTCCGCGGGGTTCGGACCTACATCGCCCAAATCTGCACAGGCTACGGCTTCAAACGGGCGAACCCCCGTCGCCCCGTTCTCGGCACGGATCATCGTCGAAAGATCGCGAAGTTGACGCGGCCCGTGGCGGGGGCCGGGACGGTTGGTTGTTCCGCTATCCCAAGGGACACCAATCAAGCCCACATCGACTTCTGTGAGACGGGGGTCATCCAGCGGGATGTGAGGTAGGCGCATGAACGTTGGAACACCCGCAAACCGTGGCAGATCCATCCCAGAGACCGGACGAAAGAACGGATCGATCATTCCGCGGCCTCGGGTGAATTTAGCTCAGGCACGGGGCTAGGCTCTTCGCGGGCCAACTCTTCAAAGTCAAAACTGTCAAGCTTGACCGCTCGTTTTCCTGCACGTTCCGCGGCGGTCCCGATCCCGTCGAGATCTGCTCGGGCTTGTGCGAAATGGATGTCGAGCTTGTTCACGCGTTCAACCACCAACTCGACGTCCCTGTGAAGCAGGCGCAGCGCCTTGCGGATCGCCCCGGCCTGCTCACGCATTCTCGCATCCTTTAGGATGGCGCGCATCGTATTCAGCGTCGCCATGCAAGTTGTCGGCGATACGATCCATACCCGAGCAGCGAACCCTTCGCGCACGAGATCCGCGAAATTCGCGTGAAGCTCGGCATAGACTGCCTCCGATGGCAAGAACATCAATGCTCCATCCGCAGTCTCGCCATCGAGAATGTACTTTTCCGAGATGGCCTTGATATGTGATCGAAGCGCCGCGCGCATCGACTTTTGCGCCTCATTCAGCTCCCATTGCGTTCCCGCAGCGCGGAGGGCTTCGTAAGCCTCAAGAGGAAATTTCGCGTCGATCACGATGGGACCCGGAGGGTTCGGCAGATGAACAAGACAATCCGCCCGCTTGCCGTTCGACAATGTGGCTTGCACAGAATAGGCGTCTGGCGGCAGGGCCTTTCCAAGAATGTCATTGAGCTGGATTTCGCCGAATGCGCCACGGGTTTGCTTGTTCGACAAGATGTCCTGCAGTGACAGAACATTTCCCGATAGCTTCTCGATATTGGCCTGAGCCTTATCTATGGTCGACAGCCGCTCTTGCAGCTCACCCAACGACCGCGCTGTCCGCGCCGCCGATCCCGCCATGGTCTCGTTCATCTGCCGTGTAACATCGGAGAGCCGCGTTTCCATGAGCGACAGCGTGTTCGCTTGTGCCGCTGCCTGTGCCTCGGACACATGGGTCAGCCCACCAGACAAGCGTTCTTGACCTTCCGATAACGTCTGCACTCGGCGTCCCAGCCCCTCAAGGTGTTGCGCCAAAGGGACGATCATCCGGGCGGATCTGCCAGCGCGCGACGCAATAACCACAAGTAGCACCAGCAGCACCAAAAACGCGCCCAGCGCCGCAAACACGCTCAAGAGCGTAGGATCGGAGAAATCTAGCTTGGTGTCGCCAAGGCCAATCATGTCCGCCCAAACAGCCTTTCGATGTCGGCCAGCTTTAGCTCCACATATGTTGGCCGCCCGTGGTTGCATTGGCCGGAATGGGGCGTCGCTTCCATCTCTCGCAAAAGGGCGTTCATCTCATCTGGTGCGAGCCGTCGTCCGCTCCGAACGGAACCGTGGCACGCAACCCGAGACAGGATCCGATCAATCCGGTTCTGCACAGTGACTTGTCCCGCGTCATCGCCAAGAGCATCAACAATATCCTCCAGAAGCGCGCTGGCATCTACTGGACCGAGGATCGCGGGCGTCGCACGCACGGCGACGGCACCGGGTCCAAAGGGCTCAACCTCCAGACCAAGACGCGCGAGCTCGGGGGCCTCGGATAGTACGGTCGACGCGTTTGCCTCCGTCATCTCAACAATTTGCGGCACGAGAAGCGCCTGGGCTTCCACGCCGGTTGCAAGCGCCTGGCGTTTCAGCCGTTCATAGATGAGACGCTCATGGGCGGCGTGGGCATCAACGAGGACAAGACCATCGACCGTTTGCGCAAGTATGTAGGTCTCGTGAAGCTGTGCCCGTGCCGCCCCCAAGGGATGTGCTTCGCTCGCGGCCCAGGGCTCCGGGTCCACTGGTGAACTTGGCGCAAAGCTCGACCCAGCTTCGGAAAACCCAGAGTCAAACGCAGAGAGAGAACGCGCTCCTTCCGGCCAGATGCGCTTGGAGTGATGCCCCGTTTGGCGGCTCTCGGTCACTTGGAACGCGCCAAGCGTCGCGCTGGCGACAGTGGTTGACGCCCGGTGGCCGGCACTCGCGAGGGCGTGCCGAAGCCCAGAGATTAGCAGGCCCCTCGCCACGCCCGGGTCGCGAAATCGCACTTCGGTCTTTGCGGGGTGCACATTCACATCCACCAGATGCGGATCGCAATCGATGAAGAGCGCGGCGGCCGCATGCCGGTCGCGGCTCAAGAAATCGGAATAGGCCGCGCGAAGCGCACCCAAGAGAAGTTTGTCCCGCACAGGGCGGCCATTGACGAACAGATACTGTGCCACCGCCGCGCCGCGCGAATACGTTGGCAGCGCCGCAAGGCCGGTCAGGCGAAGCCCGTCACGCTGTGCGTCTATGGGGAGGGCATTGGCCGCGAATTCCATGCCGAGGATGGTGGTCATCCGCCCATGAAGAGCCTCAAAAAGATCGCCTGTCTGCGGGACCGCTCGAAAGACCGATCTCGCCGTCCCGGTTGAGAGATCGCGCAGGTCGAATGCAATGGCCGGTTCGGCCATAGCAAGCCGCTTGACCACCTCCGTGACCGCCTGGGCTTCCGCCCGGTCGCTGCGTAGGAATTTCAGCCTGGCAGGTGTGGCAAAAAAGATGTCCCGAAGTTCGACAAGGGTGCCTTGTCGCCCCGCATCGGGTCGGACTGGGCCCGCGCGCCCGCCAGACAACTCGATCCGATGGGCGGTTGCGCCTGCAATACGCGAGAGCACCGAGAGGCGTCCCACGGCGCCCAGTGACGCCAATGCTTCCCCCCGAAACCCATAGCTCCGGATATTCAATAGATCCGATCCGTCGATCTTGGAGGTGGCGTGCCGCGCAAGGGCCAGAGGTAGTTCATCGGCCGCGATCCCTCGACCGTCATCGGTCACACGGATCAGGGTTCGCCCGCCATCGGCGACATCCACGGTTATCCGCGACGCCCCGGAATCGAGCGAATTCTCCACCAGTTCTTTGACCGCTGCGGCGGGCCGGTCGACCACTTCGCCCGCGGCGATCCGGTTCACGGCCGCTTCGCTTAGAGCGCGTATGGGACGGCGTTCCTGCCCTATCTTGGGGTCATCCAGCGACATACCACAACAAGTAGCATGGCGCTGACCGATTCTCCAATGTCAATTGGTCAGTTCGCTGGCGGGATTTCCGCTGAGGGTCCGACGACGACAAAGTGAAGGGCTTCGGGACGGTAAATCCGTTCCGCCACTCGGTTGGCTTCCTCGAGTGTCACCCCATTCACCTTCTCATTGCGTGTGGCAATGTAGTCAATCGGTAGATCATCCATCTGCATCCCAACGAGGATTCGCGCAATTGGGGCGTTGCCATCGAACCGGAGCGGATAGGCGCCCGTAAGAAAGAGCTTTGCCGCATCCAACTCTTCCTCGGTGATCCCTTCAGAGGCGATACGTTCCCATTCCGCGCGGACCACATCTACCGTTTCTCCCATTCGGTTCGCCACGGTCGCCACCTGCCCGATATTCATCGCGCCAAGGTCAAGCGGCACCAAGTAGCTCCCAATGCCGTATGTCAGGCCGCGCTTTACGCGGACTTCGGTCTTGAGGCGCGACTCGAGCCCGCTCCCACCAAAAATCTCGCTGACCACATATGCGGCAAAGAAATCAGGGTCGTCTCGGGCGATGCCCTCATGCCCGAACAAGGCAACCGATTGCGGCGTGTCGAAGTCAACAACCGTCATCCCCGGGGCTAGTCCGAATGTGGCCACGTCGGGCAAAGGGGCTCCGGTGTCGGGTAAATCGCTCAACAGCCCATCAAGAAGTGCCGACAGTTCGTCGGCCGTAATGTCGCCGACCGCGCCGATGAAAACCCGGTCCTTCGCCATCGCCGCCCGATGGGCCGCGAAAATATCGTCACGCGTCAATCCCGTAACATCCTCGATCGTCCCTTCGGAGCCGCGCGCATAGGGATGTGCGCCCCAGGCCATCGCATTGAAGTTCCGCCGCGCGATTGTGTTGGGGTCGGTCTCGTCCGAGCGAAGCCCCGAAAGCACCTGCGCCCGAACGCGTTCAAGCGCATCCTCGGAAAACGCCGGCTCAATCAGTGCCTGTTTCAGAAGGGCCGCGGATGCCTCGCGGTTCTCCGTCAGGAACCGGAAGGAGACCGAGACCGAGTCTCGGTTCGCATCAAAGCCCATTCTCGCGGCCAGACGCTCCCTCTCGGCTGTGAAAGCCTGGGCATCCATGTCTCCTGAGCCTTCCTCAAGAAGCCCCATCATGAGGTTGGTTGACCCGCCCTTACCATCAGCATCAAGAGACGTCCCGCCACGAAATCTAAACTCGATCGCGGCAAAAGGGATTGAATGCTCTTCCACCAGCCATGCGGTAAAGCCTCCCGGGGTTTCGACCTCTTGGATCTCCACAGCCCCCCACGCAGCAAACGAGCTGAATACGATTACGATAAGTCCAGAAAGGGCGCGGATCATTGCAGCATCTCCTCGGCGCCGGGGGCGCTCAACCATGACGTCACAGCCTTGCGGCGGTCGAACAAGCGACGGGCCGCCGCCAGGATTTCCTCTTCGGTCACCTCCTGAAGGATCTCTGGCCAAGCTTCGATATCGGCCACCGTTAGGCCGGACGTCAGACCTCGACCATAGCTATTGGCCAATGCACTCAAATCATCGTCACGGTAAATCAGCGACGCGCGCAGCTGGGACTTGATGCGGGCCAACTGATCGTCGTCGATCCCCTCCTCAAGAAACTCCTCGACAGCGCCATCGAGTGACGCTTCGGCCGCGGCGAGGCTCACCCCCTCGGCGGGAACAGTCACAAGCCCAAAGGATGTGTCATCAAGTGCCGTGCCACTATAGTAGGCCGAGGTGTATACGGAGTCAGTCGTCTCGAACTGAAGTTTCTGCGCCAGAACCGACGTGATGCCCGACCCTCCAAGCACGCGGGCCAATAGCGTCAATGCCGCTGCCTCATATTGGTCACCAGTATCGCGCTCTGGCGCGAGGTAGGTGCGTACGACAACCGACTGCGCGACCCTTGGGTCTTCAAAATGGATCCGCCGTTCGGCGAGTTGCGGCGGCTCCGCGACGCGCTCACGGGGCAACAAGTCGGGATTGGCCGGTATCTGACCGTAGTGAGTTTCTGCCAGGCTGCGAACCTCCTCCGGGGTCACGTCGCCCGCGACGATTAGGATCGCGTTATTGGGCGCATAGTGCTGCGCATAGAATTCGAGCGCGTCGTCCCGGGTCAAGGCCTCGATTTCGTGCTTCCAGCCAATAACCGGAATGCCGTAGGGGTGATGGAGGTACTGGGCCGCTGTACGTTGCTCCCCCAAAATTGCACCGGGTTCATTCTCCACCCGCTGGTTTCTCTCTTCCAGGACCACGAGACGCTCGGAGTCGACGTGATCGGCGTCGATCACGAGACCGATCATCCGATCCGCCTCCATCTCCATCATAAGACCCAAACGGTCCGCCGCGACGCGCTGAAAATACGCCGTATAATCGCGCGACGTGAACGCGTTGTCCGTCCCACCGTTTGCGGCGACAGTGGCCGAGAACTCCCCTGGGCCGGTTGTGTTCGTTCCCTTGAACATCAGATGTTCTAGGTAATGAGCGATCCCTGACTTCCCAAGGGGCTCATCTGCGGAGCCCACACGGTACCAGACCATATGAACAACCACCGGTGCCCGATGATCTTCAAGTACGACAACATCCATGCCGTTTTCGAGCTGGAAGGTGGTGACCTCGGCCGACCAAGCCGTGCTATTGCCAACAAAAAAAGCAAGCGCTGCTACGCACCATCGGATCATGGGGGCTCTCTCCATTTGGTCCTGCGCGTCAGGTACGTCGTTCCAACGCCGGTTCAACCCCACCCCAACGCTTCGTGAGGCCTATCCGTCCGGTCCAAGGGGTGGTGGAGCTGCGGGCGTAGGAACACCGGCCGCCCGGAAGCGCTCCAATTCGCGATGGCGGTCTAGTGATTGAGGCGCATAGGAATCGTAATAGAGGTTTACGTTGAACATACGCTCGAGCAGGAGTCCGTCATTTGCTCGACGAAACTCGAGATCGGACGCCGCAAGCGCCGGCCGGATATCTCCGGCGACGCCAAAACGGGTGGTATAGCTCAAAAGCGCCGAGTCTCCGGTCGACCCAGCCCTACTTCGTCCACCAAGCGCCGCGATGGCGTCTGCGCGTGGGGTCGGGTCAACCAGATTGACACCGCCGGGCGTGGGTGTGGGAAGTGACGCGTAATCAGGTGGGCTTTGAAGCGGCTTGGTCGGCAGGGTAAGAAACTCGTCCGGGCCATCACTGGCGGGAAAACTCATCAAGTCCGGACCCGACGCGTTCCGTGCGCAGCCTGAAACAAGGAATGCCAGCCCGAGGACTAACGTGAAAAACCGCATCGTTCGCATCCGATCTTAGTGTCGCAGTCCGGTTCTACCCTGATTTTCCTGCAGCGTCACTGTTTGGTGAACTCCCGGTGAAAAAGACGAGACCCAAGGCACCAGCGAAAATCGCGATGTCGGCCACATTAAACGCAAACGGGTTGTCGACCCCACAGCAGGACATGTTGAGAAAGTCCGCGACCGCACCATAGATCACCCGGTCAATCACATTTCCGAGAGCTCCCCCCACAAGCATCCCGGCGGAGATCTGTGCGAGGCGGTTCTGCCCTTCCTTTCGGATCCACCAGACCACCCAGGCAGAGATCGCGATCGAAAGTACAATGAGGATCCAGCGGGCAGTCTCGGCATCGCTCGCAAGCAGGCCAAAGTTGATGCCCCTATTCCATGCCATGCGGAAATTGAGCAAAGGGGGCAGAACATCGATCGCGCCGACACCCTTAAGGTTCATCATGTGGACGACCAGGTACTTCGTGGCCTGATCGAGAGCGAAGATCCCAAGACCTACGCGAACCGCAGTGTTCCGGAATATCTTCAATGCCGGAAGTGCCGCTGCCCGGTGAAGACCATAGCAAGTCCCGCCGCGTCAGCCGCATCTATAACGGTGTTGTCACGGACCGAGCCGCCTGGCTGAATGACCGCTGTCGCCCCCGCTTCGGCCAATGCCTCAAGCCCATCTGGAAATGGAAAGAACGCATCCGATGCCGCAACGGCACCCTTAGTGGGAACATCCGGAAGCGCAAGGGCGTCTGCCATATCTTGGGCTTTGCGCGCCGCGATGCGGGCGGCGTCGACCCGACTCATTTGACCTGCCCCGACGCCCACCGTAGCGCCGCTTTTCGCATAGACGATGGCATTCGACTTGACATGCTTGGCCACAACAGCGGCAAAGAGCATGTCGCGCATCTCCGCATCGGAAGGCGCGCGCTTTGTCACCACGCCGACGGCACTCGGGTCGATCCGGCCGTTGTCACGGTCTTGCGCGAGGAAACCGCCAGCCACCTGACGAATGACAACCCCCCTGGCAATCGGGTCGGCGAGGCCGTCGGTCGTCAGGAGCCTTAGGTTAGACTTCGCCGAGAACACTTCGCGCGCGGCATCATCGGCTCCAGGGGCGATCACAACTTCGGTGAAAATTCGGGTAATTGCCTCGGCGGTAGCACCGTCCAGCGGCTGGTTCAAAGCAACAACCCCCCCAAAGGCCGAGACCCGGTCGCAGTCATGTGCCTTGCGATAGGCTTCGAGAAGCGTTGCCCCTCTGGCCGCCCCACAAGGATTTGCATGTTTGATGATCGCGCAAGCGGGGCCGTCGTCCGGCAGAAACTCGGAGACCAATTCGAAGGCCGCGTCGGTGTCGTTTATGTTGTTGTAGCTCAGCGCCTTGCCCTGGTGCTGTACGGCGGTCGCGACACCTGGCCGATCGGTACCATCCCGATAAAACACGGCTCCCTGTTGTGGGTTCTCGCCATAGCGAAGCGGTTGAGCAATCGTGCCGGCAATAACTCGGCGCCTCGGCGTTGCGTCTCGCAGGATCGCGGACATCCAGCCCGAGACCGCCGCATCGTAGGACGCTGTTCTGCCAAAGGCCAACGCTGACATCGTCTTGCGAAACGCCAAACGCGTGTTCCCGCCTTGCTCCTTAAGCTCGGTCAAAACAGCCTCGTAGTCCTCGGGATCCGTTACCACGGTGACGCCCGCGTGGTTCTTGGCCGCGGCCCTGATCATCGCCGGTCCACCGATGTCAATATTCTCGATCGCGGTCTCAAAATCGGCACCATTCGCGATCGTTTCCTCGAAGGGGTAGAGGTTCACCACCAGCAGATCGATCGGCATTATCCCGTGTTCGGCCATCGCCGCCTCATGTGAAGCCTCGCCCCGTACCGCCAACAGACCGCCATGGATCTTCGGATGAAGCGTCTTGATCCGCCCATCCATCATTTCGGGGAAGCCCGTGATCTCAGAGACCTCGCGGACGTTCAGACCTGCGTCCCGCATTGCAGCCGCCGTTCCCCCCGTCGAGACAATCTCCACGCCGCGGTCGGCAAGCTCCTTCGCAAAGGCAACCATCCCTGTTTTGTTTGACACGGAAATCAGCGCACGCTTAAGCGGAACTAGTTCAGCCATATCTCTTCCCTTGGCAGCTCAACGATCCGTTGCGGCCAAGTCATCCTCGGTGACATGGTCGCGAATATGCGCGGGGGTATCCTGGGCCTTGGCAAGGGTCCATCCGATACGGCTGCCGTAGTCCATGGCCATTCCACTCAGTACGATCTGCTTGGAGGCGCGAGGCGAAAGCCGACCACGCTCAAGATACACCGACGGTGCGAGTGCCAAGTCGGCAGCGCCATCATGTCGAAAAACCCAGATTTCACCCGACTTGAGTGCCATGGAAACGGCGGCCCCTCCCATATCCAATTCGGCCTGCACGTCGGGATGAAGATGAAAGCGGATCGCGAAGAGGATCCCGCCTCCCTCCGTTCGCTCGAGCACGCGGTCAAACTGAGCCTCGGCCTCGGGGGTGAGCGCAGACAGCGAATCATCCCCAATGAGGCTTCGACCATCCGAGGCCAATTCCAGCCGGCGATGGTGAATGAGACCGTGGGTTTCGAGATAGCCGTCATGGCTCAAGACCAAGGCGGCGAGCTCGTCATCGCTCTTCATGCAAGTAACGTCCTTCGGACCATCGATCAGAAGCTCTGTACGTCGGCCCGCAACCAGTCCCGAGCCACCGAGACGCGACGATGAGTATCCCTCTATCGAGAGCGTGGTATGGGACGGCGTCGCACGGCCAGCACGGCGCCAATTCGAGCCAAAGCTCTCGCCCGACCCGCAATTCACGAGCACCGGCCGCCTCCCCGACGTCAATTCGAAAGCGAGAGTAGAAGCGTGCCCACTTAGAGAATGTGCCGTATGCGGAGGCTGCGCGGCATCGGCTATGACGGTTGTCCTGCCATGTGAAAGCCTTGCGAAGCCCATTGAGAGCCCCTTGTGGCGCATATGCCGGATCCCGGATGCCGCGAGGGCCTGGTCAAGCCGCCCGTCCAGACCGCGGCCGCCGCCGTGAAAACGCGCGAGACCACCATCAGCGTGTCGCAACGTCCGCAGGGTGGGGGCAATCCGCTGCACGGCGTCCACCAATTCCTTAGGTGGCGTGTGTCCATTTTCCGTCAGCGCATCCATTGTCCAAGCTAAGAGCACAAAAACGTCAAGAAGTTCTTCTGGATTTCGCGATGGGATTCCGCCTTCCAAATCAATCCGTAACGTGCACTCCTTCGACACGGCCTTTACTGCTCGTGCGAGATGGCGCTGCATCCCGTCAAGCGAAAGAGCACCAAGAACCAGCCCCGCCAAGGCCTCAAACCGAGGTAATCCTGGATCCGCCGCACGCCAACGGCGCGCGAGAAAGTTCGTCTGTCGAGACAGCGCGTTGAAAAAACTCCGGCTTTGTGACGACTCTACGCCGTTCAAAAGAAGGACCGCGTGACAGATCCAACGGATGAGCCGCCGTCCTGTGAGATCGGGTTCCCACCCGGGCCCGCTCCCGCGCCCGTAGCGGATCGCCCACTCATGCGTCCACGTTTTTGCGCGCTGCTTCGCGACGAGGTCCCCGACGGCGGCCAGATCATCGAGCCAAGAGAAGCCTTGTGCCTCCTGTTCAAACGCCTCATCGGGCATTGGCAGGTCCCAGATCGAGGCTTCCTGAGCCTCAACGAGGTAACCGGCGAACAAGAAATTCCCGCCAGAGAGCTGCCGTCCGCGCTTGAAACTGCCAATTGTCCGAGGCTCTGGCTGGCTGGTAAATGCCCGCGCGCGCGGTCCAAGACCCGCCAATTTCGCGGTCCAGCGGTTTGTGGTACGCGCTCGGCGTACCTTTCGGTTCTGTGCGTCCGACATCGCGTCAGATCCTGCCCGTCAGCCAGTGTCGCTGGCCCGTTATTGTGGATAACACTAGCGGCTCGCGCATCGCGTGTCATGGCTTGACTTTTGCTCTGGCGGGCTTTCGCAGGATCGTGACGAAGAATCCGTCCATCCCACCCTCTTCCGCCCAGAAATCAGGGCGGAGTCGAAGCCCTTCCTGTCCGATCCACTCTGACCTGACACCAGGTACGGCAAGTGCTTCATGGTCCACCCTCACCGATGGCTGGCGGTCGCGCAACGCAGCAATCTGGTCCTCGCCCTCTGAGGGCAACAGCGAGCAAGTACAAAAGACAAGCCGACCATTTGGCGCCAGGACATCATAGGCCCTATCCAGGAGCCGCGTCTGGAGTTTCGCAAGACTTGGTAGCGCGCTGCCGTCGCGCAAATACGGCAAATCGGGATGGCGCCGAATTGTCCCTGTCGCCGAACACGGTGCGTCAAGGAGAATTGCCTCAAAAGGCGCAGGTGGCGTCCAATCAAGAGCGTCAGCCACGATCGCTTCCGCGGTCATCCCGCAGCGCACGAGGTTTTCGCGCAGCCTGGCGATCCGATCCGGGGAGATATCCAGCGCCGTCACATTGGCTCCGGCAGACGCCAATTGCAGGGTCTTGCCACCGGGCGCCGCGCAAAGATCAAGGACCGCTTCGCCGCGCGCCGGCGCCAACACGCGCGCCGCAACGGCCGCTGCTGTGTCCTGTACCCACCAATGGCCTTCGCTATAGCCCGGCAAGCGCGTGACAGCTCCTGGATTTTGAAGCCGGAGGCTCCCTGTCGGTAGGGTCTCGCCGCCCAGGCGCTTCGCGAGCTCTCCCGGGGCCGAGTGTCCCAGGGTGAGATCCAAGGGCACCGGCTTGGCATGCTGCGCTTCGATCGCCTCAACAACGGTGCGGCCATGGGCAGCCAATAGCGTTTTTCGAAGCCACTTCGGGAGGGTCGGCACAGCAAGCGCCTCCCAGTCAGGCTGCTCTGACGAAACCTTGCGCAGCACCGCGTTCGTCAACCCCCCAGCACCGCGTCCCGCGAGTGAGACAGCGGCGTTCACCACGCCGTGGGCCGCCGTACGATCGCCCAGCAGCTCAAAGATCGCGAGCCGAAGCACCCAATGGACCTCCGGCGTGGGGCGCTTGCGGAGGTAGGGGCCAAGCACTCGGTCGGCACGCCCGGCCCATCGAAGCGCCTGCCCGGCAAGTCGCAGCGCTCTGGCTCGGTCGGCGGGACCAAGCGCATCGGGGAGGCGCGCTTCATCCAAGGCCTGCTGGTCGTTCACAACCGCGAGGATCAGATCGAGTGCCGCGCGGCGCGCCGCAAAGCCCTCGGGCTTAGCCATCAGTGGGTTCCTTGCATCGAAGCGATACAGTCGTATATCAACGGCTAAGTCTTGGAAAGGAAGAGCGGGCCTTGGAGGATACTACGCCGAAACCGCAAACCGAGTTGCCTCCGGAAGCCCAGCGCGCGCTCGCGGAGGCCGAATCACGTCGCAAAGCCGCTGTAAGTGGCAAGCCCCCGCGTGAGATCGGAGGGCGCGATGGGCCCGAACCGGTTCGATATGGGGACTGGGAGCGCAAGGGGATCGCCGTCGACTTCTAGGCGAAGCACGGGTGTTGGCAAACGCTGAAGGTCGTCGTTTCGCCCATCCGGCCGGGTGCCGACGTCTGAAGCAGCTGAGCTCAGTCGATCCGCAGGTCTGCGTAGCGCCCTTGGCCCTGGTCTGATGTGAACCTCACGAACCGACCTGAAACCCGTACCTCTTGGCAGTTCGCCGCGATTTCCCGCTGTCCCCAGCTCAAGTCGCGGCAGAAGTACCCTTCCCGCCAATCCCAGGCGCCCGTTACCTTGCGCCCGAAGGCGCGCCCTTGGATGCTGCCGTCAGGTTCTACCTTGAGGCGGATACCAAAGCGTTTCAGGGTGCCCTGCTCCATCAGGTCGACGAACACGGCACGGTCGTCTACGCGCTGGAATTCAGCATTCGAGTCTGCCAGTGACCACTCACCGGCGCTTGCCGCCGAAGTGAAAGCAAGTGTCGACAAAGTAGCAACAGCAGCAAGATGGCGCATGTCTAACTCCCGTATTCTTCACTCAGGTATCCAGATACGGCCCAAGGTTCCATTCGGTTCAGTTTAACCCCAAGACATCGGCCATATCATACCGACCCGGCTTTTTGTCCTGGCCCCATAACGCCGCCTTCAAAGCACCTCTTGCAAAAATCGCGCGATCGGTTGCGATGTGGCGCAGCACAATCCTCTCTCCAGGAGCCGCGAAGACAACGTCGTGTTCACCCACGACATCGCCGCCTCGGAGTGCCGCAAAGCCGATTGCGCCTTCGGCGCGGGCTCCTGTGATCCCGTCTCGGCCACGCTCGGCCATTGCCGAAAGTTCAATCCCGCGTCCGGCGGCCGCCGCCTCTCCCAACATAAGCGCGGTGCCGGAGGGCGCATCCACCTTGTGTCGATGATGGGTCTCGACGATCTCGATATCAAAGCTCGTATCAAGGGCCTTGGCCACCTTGCGAGTTAGAGCTGTCAGCAGATTAACCCCTAGGCTCATGTTTCCTGCCTGAACAATCACGGCGTGGCGGGCCGAGGGACCAAGGGACGCAAGTTCCTCGTCGCTGAAGCCGGTGGTGCCAATTACATGGACAGCGCGGGTCTGGGCAGCAAGTACGGCGTAGTCCAGAGAGGCAGACGGCGTGGTGAAGTCCAAGATCGCCTGAGCTGCCGCGAACGGTTCAAGAGGATCATCGGCCACGATAATACCCGATGCCGATGGGCCCATGAACTCCGCTAGATCCTTTCCAATCCAGGAATGACCCTTGTGTTCGACCGCGCCGGTTAATCGCGCCGTATCACTGTCGAGCACCGTCCGGATCAGCATCTGGCCCATGCGGCCCGAGGCGCCAGTCACGACAATTCCCGGTGTCTCTGCCATAGCTTTCCCGTTCCATATTCGAATGCGCGCTTGCGGCCGCGTCCGGGCTATCCTAGATCGATGCCATGGCCAAGACCCGCTAGACGCATGGGCCCGGCCCCTCACAGCGCCAGCTTCGTGTCGGTGAACTGATCAGACGGCGACTGTCCGAGGTGTTGAGCCGCGGCGACATTCACGACCCGGACCTCACGACGATGTCGATCACGGTGGGGGAGGTACGAGTGTCGCCGGATCTAAAGGTTGCAACTGCCTATGTCATGCCGCTGGGCGGAGATGGCGCAGGCGCAGCTCTTGATGCTCTTAAGCGAAACCAGGGAGAGATCCGACGGACCGTGGCCAAGGGGCTCGAGCTGAAATTCGCGCCAGAGGTGCGTTTCAAGCTAGATGACACGTTTGACAGGATGGATGACTCCCGCCGCCTCTTCTCTCAAGCCACCGTGCGCCGCGATGTGGACCCACATTAGGGCGGTCGCCGGGCTAAGCCTCGCGCTGATCGTCCCCGCAGGCGTTGGGGCCGTGTCTTGCGCGCAGGGAGTATTCGAAGAACTCCCCTTTACCGCATGCCTCGTTGACCCCGGCTCGGAAGCACTTCGGCTGTGGCACGCAGGTCCCGATGGCCAGATCTTCGGCACCTTCGACCGCCTTGAGGCCGAGCTTGCCGAAACCGGCCAGAAGCTTGGCTTCGCGATGAACGGTGGCATGTATCACGACGACCGCAGTCCGGTCGGCCTGTATGTCGAGGACGGCGCCGAAAAGGCGCGCTTGGTAACCCAGGCGGGGCCCGGCAACTTTGGCCTTTTGCCCAACGGCGTTTTCTGCTTAGCCGATGACGGCACCGCGAGAGTGATCGAGACGCTTGCATTTGCCGCCGAAGCGAGCAGCTGCGCGTTTGCTAGTCAGTCGGGTCCCATGCTGGTGATTGAAGGCGCGCTGCACCCGAAATTCCTTCAAAACGGAACCTCACTCAACATCCGAAACGGCGTCGGTGTCACCCGGGAGGGAGACGTTGTTTTTGCCATTTCCGACGCGCCAGTGAACTTCCACCAGTTCGCGCGGCTCTTCCGGGACGCTCTCGATGCCCCAAACGCCCTCTACATTGACGGCAAAGTATCACGGCTCTATGCGCCGGATCTCGGCCGCCATGACCGAGGATTTCCGCTGGGCCCAATTGTCGGTACGGTCGTGCCCGCAGATTGACCAGGACGGCCCACCTAACTACCACCCAAGACCACAACTTCGCGGGAACGCTCCGATGGCACGACGAAAGGGACGCAACGTCTCGGGTTGGCTGGTGATCGACAAGCCTGCCGGACCAACTTCGAATGCGGTCGTTAACAGGGTTCGTGCGGCGTTCGGCGCAAAAAAAGCCGGACACGCGGGAACGCTCGATCCCGCCGCGACCGGTGTGCTCGCGATCGCGTTCGGTGAGGCAACCAAGACCGTGCCCTTTGTCACTGACGCGCTCAAGGCTTACGAGTTCACCGTCCGATTGGGCGCCGCCACAAACACCGATGACGCAGAGGGCGATGTCCTCGCGACTTCAACTATTCGCCCAACGGATGCTGAGATCACCGCCGCGTTGGCTGGGTTCACCGGCGAAATCAGCCAGGTGCCGCCCGCGTTTTCAGCGGTAAAGATCGATGGCGAGCGCGCCTACGCTCGCGCGCGATCCGGTGAAAACGTTTCTCTGCAAGCGAGGCCCCTTTGGGTTGAGAACCTCACATTCATAGAGCGCCCCGACCCCGACCATGTCACATTGTCGCTCACCTGCGGAAAGGGAGGTTACGTGCGCGCGCTCGCCCGCGACTTGGGTGAAGTCTTGGGTTGCCTAGGTCACGTGAAGAGCTTGCGGCGCATATGGTCCGGCCCATTTGATGCACGCGATGCAGTGTCCCTCGAGCGGGTCGAGGCGCTTTCTGGGAGTTCCGAGATCGACAGTCTTCTCCTACCCTTAGAGACTGGTCTCGCCGATTTACCGGAAGTCCGCTGCATCGATGCCGCTGCCCGGCGCCTGCGACACGGCAACCCCGCCGAGGTGGTGGCCGCAGAGGCGGAGTATGGAGAAGAAGCCTGGGCGTCATGTGCAGGCCGCGCTGTCGCGATCGGCACGTACCGGAGCGGACGGCTGCACCCCAGCCGCGTAATCCTAGAGTGATTACCCGCCGCCATGTCACGGACAGCACACGAAGCGATGCGCTTTATTCCGACTGCGAGCAGTATCGCTACCGCCTCCGCCGAACCTGGGACCCTAGCGGGCCCGATATTCTGTTTGTCATGTTAAACCCTTCGACCGCGACTGAACTCCGGAACGACCCCACGATCGAGCGCTGTGAGCGACGAGCGCGCAATAGCGCATTCGGGCGGATGACAATCTGTAATCTGTTTGGTTGGCGCGCCACAGATCCGCGCGACCTCAAGGCCGCGACCGATCCGGTGGGCCCATGCAACGACAGCGTTCTGTTGGCGAGCGCCAAAAAGGCCGGGATGATTGTCTGCGCATGGGGGGTGCATGGCGACTTTCGCAACCGTGGCCGGACGGTCGCACAAGCGCTGGCGATAATTGGGCCGCTTCACCAAATAGGGCTTACGCGCGACGGACATCCTCGGCATCCGCTATATTTGCCCTATAGCAAGAGCCCAGAACCCTGGCGACCAGCAATACGCCCGGACACGCCGAAGCGGCGTAACCTCCAGACCTCTGTCGGCTAGATGGCGATCGACTGTTGAAAATCCAACGGTTCGGACGGTTTGTCACTTGAGGCGTGGCAGTGTTTCGGATGTACGGCATGGCAAGGGCGCAAAGTTAAGGCAGGCGCTTGCGTCCCGGCGGAGAAACACCGGTATAGAGGGCAATGGCTCTCTTTCGTTTGCCGTAGCAATGTCAGAGGACGAGCACACCACGCCCATTGACGCAGGAGACCTAACCCGTTCGGGTAGGTTTAGTGGCGAGGCTAAGGAGGTCCACGCTTTGAACCATCGTTATGGAGCACGCATCGGGCGTCGGAACACGCGGGTTTTCGTCCCGAGCTGTAACGCCGCTAAAAAAAGCAGAACGAAGGATAGAGATTTAGTGGCGATGGGTCAGGGGCGGCCCCGATGAAGAAAGCTTGCGCTCTATGCTGCCTCGTGAACCGAGATCTGGAAATCCTCGAGATCTGCGTCCGGCACGCGCCGGAGGATCGCAAGGACCTGCCCGTTGGCCGAAAGAATCGAGTCCTGACCACTGTCGGAGACGCTCACTTCCACATCGATCTCTTCGACCGAGTCGTCGGCATAAATTGTGACATCGAGTAGATGCTCTCCTTTCTCGAAGCCCGAAATCTCCGCGTGGGTCATGCCCCCAGGATCGGAGCTGACATGGAATGCCGCGAGCTCTGTCCAACCGTTTTTAGGTTGAGCAACGCCGTGTTCTTGGGCAGTGGCGCGCAACGACGGGGCCTTGGCGGAAGAGGCGGCGTCGCTGTTCACCTCTTTTGGCTTCTGCGGCGTTGAGCACAGTTGATCCGGTGGTCCCTTCCAAGCACGTACCGTATCCCGCAAGGTGCCATCGGTTGCTTTGGCGCCTGTCTCGTCCCTTGAGGACAGGTTAAAGACAAGTGGCACTTCGGCGTCGTCCATCCCAGTATCGCCACGAAACCTGGCGTCGTTGTCTTCGGTCCTAGCCATTTTCCATCCATTTGTGATGCGCCCACTGCAGAGAGCGTGCGCTTGAGGCCGCTGCCAAACGAGCTGCCCAGCAATTCATTAAGCCGGCGCAGAGTTAGGGATTGTCTCCTTTCGGAACCCTTAACGATCGCAACACCCCTATGCATTGGAACAAATTCCCTTACCCTTGCACGCATGGATTCAAGTAACGAACAGACCGACACGCTTGCCAGCGAGCTTCGTGCGCTCCGCAAAGAGGTCGCGCGGCTGAACGCTCATCGCTTTGTGGAGGTGGAGAACTCCCTGCCGCGCCTTCTGTTTCAACAGGTTCTACGGGGTCTCGCCCTGGGTTTAGGTACGGTGGTCGGCGCCTCGGTTCTGGTGTCGATCCTCGTGTTTTTCCTGTCGCGGATCGACTTCATTCCAATAATTGGGGAATGGGCGAGCGAACTTGCCGACGTGATCGAGGCCGAAGTGGGGACACGCCGCGCGCCCGCGGACGCACCACTCGAATAGCTCCTTACGGGGGCTTTCTTTTGCCGCCGCGATCACCTATACGCGCGCTCTCATAATATCCTCACCTCCACGGGCCCGAGCTGGACGACATCCCGGCCGCCGCCATAACCCAAATGCCAAAAGGAGACCCCGATGTCGATTACTGCCGAAGAAAAGACCCGGCTCATGAAGGAATTCGCCACCAAGGACGGTGACACGGGTTCCCCCGAGGTCCAGGTTGCCGTGCTGTCGTCGCGGATCGCGACGCTCACTGAACACTTCAAGACCCACGCCAAGGACAACCACTCGCGCCGGGGCCTTTTGAAGTTGGTCGCCCAACGCCGAAAGCTCCTGGACTATGTCAAGGGTAAGGACGAA
>JBCCKB010000009.1:0-20472 GCA_039027595.1 Pseudomonadota bacterium
CGCTGAGGCGCGGATCTCCTACGACCGCGCTGCCGCGGCGTTGGGATCGGACCGCTCCGTCATCCGCGCTCCGACGGGCACAATCCCCGAGACCGCCTATGTTGCGCTGCGCCGCGCAGGGTGGCCTGTTACACCGGTGGTCGACGGCTGGATTGCAGGCGATGGTGGTCGCGTGCGGCTCCTTGGCATCGATCCCCTCTCGACCCCTCCCGATCTCGCGCCTGGCGGCCCAGGCGGCGCCGAGGGCTTCTTGGGATTTATCGCCGCGCCCGGGCGATTGATCAGCGCACCCAGAACCGCGGTTAGACTGCGTGTCGATGGTCTTCCACCGGTTGTGATCAGCGAAACCGCAGCTCCCGGGATCGCATTTGCGGATGTCGGCGTGGCGCAGCGTCTCTTAGGGCTTGAGGGCCAGATTTCACGAATGATCCTGACGGGCGAGCGGCCAAAGGCAGCGCCGGACCTCGAAGAGATTTATCCGGGGCTCGAAGTTGTTCTCCCCGATCAGAGCGCGGATCTTGGGCGCCTTACGGATTCATTTCACCTCAACCTCACCGCCTTCGGCTTTCTGTCATTTTCCGTGGGACTTTTGATCGTGCACGGGGCCATAGGGCTTGCATTCGAACAGCGTCGCCCCGTGTTGCGAACCCTGCGAGCCCTGGGTGTCCCATCGCGCACATTGACGCTTCTCGTCGTGGCCGAACTGGGTCTGCTGTCGATTGCTTCGGGCGCCCTGGGCATCGTTCTTGGTTACGGCGTCGCCGCGCTCCTTATTCCCGATGTGGCAGCGACACTCCGTGGGCTTTACGGGGTGCCGGTGGAGGGATCGCTGGTATTGCGACCGCTATGGTGGGCAGCGGGATTGGGTATTGCGCTTTTAGGAACCGGAGTTGCAGCGGCCAGCACGGTCTGGAAGATTGCGCGCCTCCCGGTTCTCGCGCCGGCCCGTCCCCGCGCATGGGCCCAAGCGGACCGAAACCTCGCCAGGATACAAGCTCTTGGCGCGGCACTCTTAGCTCTTATCGCTATAGCCTCGGCAACACTGGGAGAGGGCCTCATTGCCGGGTTCACCCTCCTCGGAGCTCTCCTCCTTGCTGGGGCCCTGGCTTTGCCGCTGATCCTCAGCGTGCTGCTTGGCATTGTCACCCAAATCGCTCGAAGACCGCTCGCAGAGTGGTTTTGGGCCGACACGAGACAACAACTCCCGGGATTATCGCTCGCGCTCATGGCGCTGCTTTTGGCGCTGGCGACCAACATCGGTGTGGGAACGATGGTTTCGAGCTTTCGGCTCACATTCACCGGTTGGCTTGATCAGCGTCTGGCGTCCGAGCTTTACGTATCAACCGACAGCCAAGATCAAGCAGACCGTCTCCAGGCCTGGCTCGCGTCGCGCGCGGACGCGGTCCTTCCGATCTGGAGTGTTGATGGAGAGGTTCTCGGGCGTCCCGCTGAAATCTACGGGGTCATCGACCATGCGACCTACCGGGAGAATTGGCCGCTCTTGGAAGCCTCACCCGAAGTTTGGAACCGCCTTGCAAGCGGTGAAGCCGTTCTTGTCAACGAGCAGCTTGCGCGGCGAGGTGGGCTCGCGCCTGGTGATACTGTCCGGCTTCCGGGCCCGTGGAGCCCGGAAGTCGCAGGGATCTACTCGGACTACGGGAACCCAGCGGGCCAAGTCATCATCGGTCTGGACGCACTAACGAGCAGATATCCCGATGTGGAACGTCTCCGTTTCGGAATCCGTGTGGCCCCGGAGGAGGCGCCTGGGCTCGCGCGCGCGCTCCAAGAAGAGTTCGGGCTGAATGAAAACCAAGTGAGCGATCAGGCCGCGCTAAAAGCACTCTCGCTTGACATATTTGAGCGAACCTTCACCGTGACAGCCGCTTTGAATGTTCTCACCTTGGCGATTGCCGGATTTGCAATTCTGACCTCGCTTCTGACGTTAAGCGCGATGCGTTTACCACAGCTTGCGCCTGCCTGGGCGCTGGGTCTCTCTCGGCGCGACTTGAGCCGCCTCGAAGTGATCCGCACCGTTGCGCTGGCCGCCGTGACCTTTGCGCTCGCGGTCCCGCTGGGGCTTGTCCTCGCTTGGGTGCTGCTCTCGGTCATCAATGTCGAGGCCTTTGGATGGCGCTTGCCGATGCATCTTTTTCCCACCGACTGGCTACGCCTCGGTGGATTGGCGCTGTTGGCGGCTTGCGCGGCCGCACTCTGGCCAGCCTACAAGCTTCGCCGAACCGCGCCCTCTCAGCTCCTGCAAGTGTTTACCCATGAGCGCTAGGGCTTGGCTCATCGGCCTCGCGCTTGCCGTCGCTCCACTTCAATGCATCGCACAGGGCTTTGCGGGAATGGCCGCTGATCCCGAGGGCTTTGCGCTCCCCGATGCGGAGCCTGGATTTACATTTCCCGCCGATCACGGACCACACCCGGACTTTCGAATCGAATGGTGGTATGTCACGGCAAACATGACAGGACCGGAGGGACAGGAATTCGGCCTACAGTGGACCCTTTTCCGGAGCGCGCTTGCGCCCGGGGAGGCCGAGGGCTGGCAAAGCCCACAAATTTGGATGGCCCACGCTGCGCTCACAACGCAGTCTGAGCATTATGTGGCTGAGAAGTTTGCGCGGGGCGGAATTGGACAGGCGGGGGTGACGCCGGTCCCATTTCGAGCGTGGATAGATGATTGGGAGATGGGGGGTGACACATTGAGGAACGTAACAATCAGCGTCGCGGACGAGCGCTTTGGCTATGACGTGCGCCTGAGCACCGACAAACCGTTCGTGCCTCAAGGCATTGGCGGCTATTCGGTAAAGTCCGAGGCGGGCCAGGCCTCACGGTACTATTCGCAGCCGTTTTATGCCCTGGAGGGAGTGTTGCACTTGCCGACAGGCAGCGTTCCGGTGACGGGCCATGCTTGGCTCGACAGGGAATGGTCCTCCCAGCCCCTGACCGAGACGCAAGAGGGGTGGGATTGGTTTAGCCTCGTCTTTGACGATGGCGCGAGGTTCATGGGATACCAACTGCGCGATCGCGCTGCGCCCGCGTACGCGGTCGCAACCTGGATTGCACCCGATGGGACCCCGACGCCCTACCCTAACGGCGCCTTCTCCGCCGAGCCCCTGTCGACACACTTCGTAGCGGGCAGGGACATTCCGGTGCGCTGGCGCGTGACGCTGCCCGAACGCGGGCTCGATGTCGAAGTGTCCGCGCTAAACCCGGATGCATGGATGGAAACATCCGTTCCATACTGGGAAGGACCGATCCGTATCGAAGGAAGCCACAACGGTCGCGGCTATCTCGAGATGACCGGTTATGAGTGACGACTTTTCGACCCTTGGGGGGATGCTCGACGCTCTCTGGCATCGGTTAGAGGGCGCTGTTCGCGACAAATCCGGGCCGGCGCGATATCTGACCCTTGCAACCAGAGGACTGATGGACGGGGCCGAGGCGCGTATGGTGGTGCTGAGGCAGGCGGATCGCCCGGCGGCAAATCTGGTGCTCCACGCCCATGCGCTGTCCCATAAGATTGCCGAGCTGGCGGCGGATCCGATGGCCACGCTCCTGATGTGGGACCCAGACGTGTCCTTTCAGGTTCGCCTCCGCGTTCGCGCAGATGCAAGCCCAGGCAGCGATGCCGATTGGGCGCGCGTGCCCGAGATGGGCCGCCGTCTCAACTACGGCAGCCTGCCACCGGCAATGCCGATCAAGGGACCAGATACGGCTCTGGAGGCGACACCCGACAGAGCGGCATTCACTCGGATCCAAGCCCGGATCGATCAGGTGGATGCATTGCAGATCGGGCAAGACACGGTGCGCCGGGCGCGGTTCTCACGGGAGCTTGAATTTGAGGGCCGGTGGATCGCGCCCTGACGTCTCGCCTTTGACGCGCGCGCGGCGTAAGGCGGTCCGATGACAGCTCGCCCAATTCCGTTAACCCGAGATCTTGTCCTGATCGGAGGCGGACACGCCCACGCGCTTGTGCTGAAGCGCTGGGGCATGAACCCGGTGCCCGGAGCACGGCTCACCTTGATCAACCCAGCGCCAACCGCGCCGTATACGGGCATGCTGCCGGGTTTTGTCGCCGGGCATTACACCCGAGCTTCGCTTGAGATCGACCTTGTACGGCTCGCGCGCTTCGCGGGCGCGCGATTGATCCTGGGCGCCGCCGATGCGATCGATCCAAAACGTGGGCGCATCCACGTGGTCGGGCGCGGCGAGATCGCTTACGATCTGGCATCGGTTGACGTGGGTATTACCTCGGCCATGCCCGACTTGCCGGGATTCACCGCCCATGGCGTTCCAGCAAAGCCCCTGGGCGCCTTCGCCGACAGCTGGTCTGCCTATCTCGCGGAAGATGGGCCCGCGGATATCGCCGTAATTGGTGGCGGCGTCGGGGGCGCCGAACTTGCAATGGCCATGGCGCACGCGCTTAAGGAACGGGCGCGCACTGCCGTCATCAATCTCATTGAAGCCGGAACGCCCCTGCCCGGGGTTACGTCCACGTCGCGCGCGATAATCTTGGGGAAATTGGGCGATTTGGGCGTGACGCTTCGCACCGGTGCGCAGGTCACTGCACTGACCGCACAAGGTGTCACGCTTGAGGGCGGCGAGCACATCGCCGCGCGGTTGGTCGTTGGTGCTGCGGGCGCAAGACCCTGGAGCTGGCTGGCGGAGACGGGGCTTGCGCACAGCAATGGCTTTCTTGACGTGGACAAGCGCCTACGGACATCGGATCCCAACATCTTCGCGGCCGGTGATTGCGCAAACCTCACCTTCGCGCCGCGCCCCAAGGCCGGGGTCTACGCGGTTCGCGCCGCGCCAATCCTAGAACACAACCTTCGAGCCACTCTCGCGGGCTCGGCCCTACGGGAGTTCCGGCCACAGGGCGACTTTCTCAAGTTGATCTCGCTCGGAGGCCAGCAAGCGGTGGGCGAAAAATGGGGTGTGACGTTGGAAGGCGACTGGCTCTGGCGCCAGAAAGACCGGATTGACCGGCGCTTCATGGATCGGCTCGCCGCATTTCCAAAAATGCCGCTCCCTCACCCCCCCAAGGGCGCAGCCAAGGGGGTCGTGGCGGAGCTGCGTGCGAAATCCCCACCCTGTGCTGGCTGCGGCGCGAAGGTCGGACCTGAGACACTTCAGGCCGCCCTCAACAACACGCGTTTGCCCACGCGCACCGACGTGGATCGCCTGCCCGGTGACGACGGCGCGCTCATTTCGATGGGGGAGCAAAGTCAGGTGATCTCGACCGATCACCTTCGCGCCATCACCGATGACCCGCACCTCTTCGCTCGTATCGCGGCAGTAAATGCCCTGGGCGACATCTGGGCGATGGGGGCCATGCCTCAGGCGGCGCTCGCTTCGGTGATCCTTCCGCCAATGTCCGCCGAGCTGCAAGGGCGTTGGCTCGAAGAGATCATGTCGGCTGCGGCAGAGGTCTTCGAACTTGCCGGGGCCGCCGTCGCCGGGGGGCATACAAGCCTCGGCACAGAATTCACGATCGGTTACACAGTCACCGGGACGCTCGACAGAGGACCGATCACCCGTAGCAGGGCAAAGCCGGGTGACGCTTTGATCCTCACGCGTCCCCTGGGGTCAGGCGTGATTTTGGCAGCTGACATGGCGCTGAAAGCCCCGGGCCAAATCGTGGCGGAGATGCTCGCGACCATGGCGACGCCGCAAGATCTTGCCGCCAAAGCGCTGAAGCGCGCCCACGCGATGACCGATGTCACGGGCTTCGGCCTCGCGGGTCACCTGTTGGGTCTTTGCCAAGCGTCAAAGCTGGGCGCTGAAATCTCGTTTCCCGATGTCCCGGTTTACGAAGGCGCTTTTGCGCTTGCCGCCAAGGGTATTCAATCGACGCTCGCGCCGGAGAATGAAGCCGCCGTGAGGCCCCATATCAGCCTGCCCGACGATCCGAGCGTGGCTCTGCTGTTCGATCCGCAAACCGCTGGGGGACTTCTTGCAGCGCTTCCCGAAGCAGAAGCCGAGGCAGCCCTTGCAGTGCTGCGTGAAAGGGGCGTTCCCGCCGCGCGAATTGGGACGCTGCACGAAGGACCATCCGTAATCAAGGTGAGGTCATGAGAGCGAGGATCTGGACTGCGAGCTGGTCGAGGGCGGCCGCGTCAAGCGTATTGGTCTTCAAGACCGCACGCACCGGACCCGCCCAACGATCGCGGGACTTCGCGTAGCGGGGGTCGTAATGGGTCTCAACCAGTTCTTTGGCGAGCGTCACGTGATCGCCGTCCGCCGCAAGCCCCTGCCAATGCTCCACCAAGCGCGCGCCGTGGTAACTGCGCAGTTGCGCCAAGAGCCCGCATAGGCGCGCAGGATCCGCACTCAAATCGGAATAGGCCCCAGCGAGATACGCCGCTCGCGCGGCAATGGGCGCCTCGATGACGATGCGCGGGCCCCGGCGCATTGCCGCCCAGAGTGCGGGAGGCAAAACACGGTCTCCCACCTTGCTTGACTCTGCTTCAACAATGACGGGCTGACCGGGAGTGAACTTTCCAAGGGCCCGCGCAAGTTCGGTCTCGAATGCCTTCTGGGCGGGTTGCGCAACGGTATCGGGCCCAAGGATCGAGCCTCGGTGACGCGCCAGGCCCTCCAAATCAATGACCTGGGCCCCCATGGCCGACAGCCGTTCCAGGAGCGCCGTCTTCGCGGTTCCGGTATTGCCGTCAAGCACCAAAATCTCGGGGGACCAGCGGGTTTCGTAAAGAGCCCTGACCACGAGGCGACGGTAGCTCCGATAGCCCCCAACAAGCGTATCCGCCCGCCACCCGATTTGCGTCAGGATCGAGGCAAAGGCACCTGAGCGCTGCCCACCCCGCCAACAGTAGACCAGGGGTCGCCATCCACCGGGGACGTCCGCCAACGTCTCCTCAAGATGACGGGCCGCATTCCGAGCAACCAGCGCGGCACCAACCTTGCGAGCGCGAAACGGGCTCTCTTGGGCGTAAATCGTGCCCACCTGGGCTCGCTCTGCATCGTCGAGAACCGGCAGATTGATCGCACCTGGAACGTGGTCCTCGGCAAACTCAGAAGGACTTCGGGCATCGATGATCGCATCGTGGGGCAAGCGGTCGATGTCAGAGAGCGACGTCAGAGTTACACCCATGGATGGTACTCCGAAATGCGGTCTATCACGTGCTCGCCCATGGCGTACCCATTGCGCGGCGGACCAGCCAGGGTCAAGCTGCCCGCGCGCCGCGCTCCGAAACACACTGCTAGGGTGCTCGGCGGGCTGTTTTCCCGCTGGATCTTCCGCCTCTCCGGCCCGATATGAGGATCGAAGGCGTGTTCTGCCATCCTGTCTCGACGTATTTGGGGAGATCCGAGTGCGTGCGGGAGGCGAGGCGCGGACCCGGTGTTTCGCGGCAGTGATCGGAGCGCCTGCCGACAGCACGCTGTCCACCGGCGCCAAGTCGTTCCCATAGGATGCGGGGAATGTCGTTTTGCCGGCCAGACAGACTGTCACGGTCAATACCCCCGTGGGGATCACAAATGTGCCGCACCCTTGGGAGTTGAGCCGCGTCGGCGTCACCGAGATGTCCGTGCGGCACTGGCTGAAGTCACAAGGCTTCTTTCCGTGGAGCGCAGCGAAACAATGCCCTGGATAGCTCCGGCTTCGTCCACATTGTTGCCACTCTGACATGCGATGCGCAGGCGCCATGGACCGAGCGCTCTCCAACGCCAGCCGCAGCGCGGCTCCGGCAGCCATCTGTCTCATTCTCGGAGCTCTGCCCACGTTCATGGTGCTCCATGATGGGGTGACCCGGGCGGCCCCCAATGACGCGCTTTGGTCAATGCCGCTGCCGGTCGTCACAACCCTCCTCGCGGTGATCGTCATCGCGGCGCGCAGCGGCGATCCGCGGGCAGTTTTCGTGGTTGACCCAAGCGCCCGGTTGCTGGGTCTCGTAGGTCTCGGCCTTGTCGCGTGGGCGTTCTGTCTTCTTCCCATACGTGCCGTGGTCCCGGCCTATGGTGTGATCCGGCTGGCGGAATTGGCCTTGGTGGCAGCTCTGGCGGTTGCCCTAGCCGGCGCGATCCGGTCCCATGGTGCGCGTTTTGCGAGATCGCTTCTGTCTGCTTTCGTCTTTGGGATGTGTTTTGCGATGCCGCTTTTGGCGTGCGCACGCTTGATGGAATGGCCCACGGGCTACGGCGAGCTGGACGTGCCTGGTTTCGCGCATATTCGAATTCTGGGTTTTGCTCTCGCCCTAGCGCTCGCGTGCGCTGGAGGGCTCTGGTCAGAAAACCGTGCGCGACCGGCCCTATTCCTGGCCATGGCGGCGCTGTCAACAGCGCTGTTCTGGTCGGGCGGGCGCGGGGCACTCGCGGGGCTGGTCCTGCCTCTGGCTGTGCTCGCCAGTGTCCTCCCCGCCCTGCGCAAGGGGTGTCTCCCCCTCGCCGCCGCGCTTTTGATTGGGGCTACTGCGGCGTGGTTCATCGAGACGGGAGCGCATCAGCTCGGGCTAGGGCGTCGGCTCACGGAACTTGGCGGATCGGCTGACGCTCTGACCTCGGGGCGGCTTGGCATGTGGCAAACCCTGCTCGCGGCCCTGGCGGATGCGCCCATGCTTGGTCTCGGGGCGGCTCAAAGCCATTGGATTTTCGCGGATGCCGGTCACTCCGTCGCCCATGTTCACGCCCATAACAGTCTTCTCGACACCGCCCTGGCGCTTGGCTGGCCCGGTACCGTTATCGCCGCCATAACAGTGATCGCGCTCTGGTGGCGCTGGCTTGCGCGGGCGCGCGCCACGGGGTCTTCATGCCATGCTGCGGGCATTGCACTTGTCAGTGTGTTTCTGGCGATTTCCCTCGTCGATGGCGTCTACGTTTACTGGCCGGGTCTCGTACCGTTCGCCATCGGTGCCGCGGTTTTGGCAGGCATCGAACGCTCAGCGGAGCCGCAATCAAGGTCCAACTAACGCATAACGTTCGAAAAGCGCCGGACCTCTTTTCCTGCGACGAGGCCTTCAATTGCGGCATTGAACTCCGCGTAATGCGGCATCTGTCGATGCGCGTCAAAGGCCGCTCGATCTTTGTAAAGTTCATAAAGGAAGATCGTGTTGGGATCTTCGTCATCCACACACACGTCGAACAGGAGACATCCGGGCTCGTTTGCCGCCGATGCTCGAGCGTTTTTCATCATCAAGGGTAGGAACACGTCGGACCGCCCTGGTTCAAGACTGAACGTCACAGTTACGGCATACATCCCGCTTCCACCTCCTGCCCCACTCGTAGGCTGAAAAAAGACAGCGCCCGGCCTCCTTGGCAAGCCCTGTCTTGCTCGGTATTCGAGGCTGGACAGGAATGCCCCGGAGGACACCATGGCCGATAGCCGCACAGAAACCGACAGCTTTGGCCCTCTCGAGGTTCCCGCCGACAAGTACTGGGGTGCTCAAACCCAACGCTCGATCATGAATTTCCCGATCGGCTGGGAGAAGCAACCCGTGGCAATCGTCCGCGCACTGGGTGTGATCAAACAGGCCTGTGCGGAGGCGAACAAGGCGAATGGAAAGCTCGCCGGCACCATCGCGGATGCCGTGATCGAGGCGGCCTCCGAAGTTGTGGCGGGCAAGCTAGATGATAACTTTCCGCTGGTGGTCTGGCAGACGGGCTCGGGGACGCAGTCGAACATGAACGCCAACGAAGTGATCGCGAACCGGGCCATCGAGATCCTCGGCGGGACCATGGGCACGAAGGACCCCGTGCACCCCAACGATCACTGCAACATGGGCCAATCCTCAAACGACACCTTCCCCACGGCCATGCATATCGCGACCGCCATGACGGCGCGCGACGTGCTGTTGCCGGGTCTGAAGAAGCTCCACGCTGCCCTCGAGGCCAAGGTCGGGGAGTTCGAGGGGATCATCAAGATCGGCCGCACCCACACGATGGACGCGACGCCCTTGACGCTCGCCCAAGAGTTCTCGGGTTATGCGCACCAGGTGGCGATGGCGCTTGCGCGGATCGAAGGCGCGCTGCCCCGGATTTACGAGCTGGCCCAGGGCGGGACGGCGGTGGGCACGGGGCTCAATTCGCCCGTGGGCTGGGGCGAGACGGTCTCGGCCAACATGGCGCGCATTGCGGGGCTGCCCTTTGTGACAGCACCCAACAAGTTCGAGGCGCTCGCGGCCCATGATGCCATGGTGGAGATGTCGGGGGCCTGCAAGACGGTCGCGGCATCGCTCTTCAAGATCGCCAACGACATCCGGCTTCTGGGCTCCGGGCCCCGCTGTGGCTTGGGCGAGCTGATGTTGCCCGAAAACGAGCCGGGCTCGTCGATCATGCCGGGCAAGGTCAACCCCACCCAGTGCGAGGCCCTGACCCAGGTCTGCGCCCATGTGATGGGGAATGATGCCGCGGTGGGCTTTGCCGGTTCCCAGGGCCATTTCGAGCTCAACGTTTACAAGCCCATGATGGCCTACAACGTGCTCCAGTCGATGCAGCTTCTGGGGGATGCCGCCGTGGCGTTCACGGATAACTGCGTCTCGGGCATCCGCGCCAATACCGACCGGATCGCGAGGATCATGAACGAGTCGCTCATGCTCGTGACGGCCCTTGCCCCCACCATCGGCTACGACAATGCGACCACCGTCGCAAAAACCGCTCACAAGAATGGCACGACACTTCGCGAGGAGGCGATCCGCCTTGGCTTTGTCGATGAGGCCACGTTTGACGAAGTCGTGCGCCCCGAAAAAATGATCTGGCCAAAGTGACCAACGGTTCTCGATCGTAGACCGAAGTGCCGCGGTCAGATGGTCTTGAGACTTGGCGGTAGGTCTTTACGGGTCCTGGCGGCGGTTTCGGGCGCCGCGCACAAGACACGTAGCAAGCGTTTCTCGGTTTGTGGCGTGCCAGCTCGAGCACAAATGAGCCGTACGGGCCCTCCCTCGGCCAAGAAAATGCCAGCGCGTCCTTCCGATAATCCTCGTTATGAACCAAGCAGACGCCTCCGCGCCGACACGTGCTTGCCAATGAGCAGAGAGCGTCCGCCACCTTGAGAGCCCAATACGCTCACCTTCTTTTTGTCCCGCAGGCTGCGACCGCGATAGGCTCCAAGGATTGTCCCCAGCAATGGCTGGCGATAGAAGCACTTGACGGCTCCACTTGAGGACATGAATGCCAGGCAAGATCACCAGTCTTACACGCCATCGAAAGCAAAAAGCGCGGGCGGAAAAGCGCTCCCAAGGAGATGCGAACTCGGTCAAATTCGGCAGGACCAAGGCCCAGCGATTGGCCGAAGAGAGTGAGCGTGGACGGGTCACCAAGACACTCGACCAGCATAAACGCGAGGAATGAGCGCCCGGCCAGCGAAGCGGTCGCTCACACTCCATGGTCATCGGACTTCGGTCTCGCTCGAAGAGCTTTTTTGGCGTGAGTTCACAGCGATCGCCCGAGAGCGCGGCGTTGCCGTGAATGTGTTGGCCTCTGAAATCGATGCCGCCAGAGGGTCAGATGCTGGCCTCGCCTCCGCGATAAGGGTATTCGTGCTGCGCGAGCGGCTGGGCGATCAGTCGCCCACCGATGGCCCATAAAGCGCCGCGCGAAGCCTTTTTGTCGTCGCGATCTGCTTCCGGTCAGCCTGCGTTAACTTGCACCGCATGTGTTCAATGGGCTGCAAACTGCTTGTTAGCATCTCCTGAAACGCGGCTCTGTTTGAAATTTCCCTGGTCATATGAGGAGTTTTACCCGCAAAGTTCGCAGTCCACGATGGAATCGCTATGCGGATTACACTCGGCTTTGCGGCAGGGCTGGTCGTGCGCTCGGCAATCAAGGCTTGTCCCCCAGTTGAAGCAGATTTTCCAACGATGAAAACTCTTCAAACAACAACGGTTGAGCGCAGCGTTTGCGCCAACCTTCCCCCAACCCATCAGGCTTTTGTCATCTTCAAGGAGATATTTAGGGCGTGGCCGCCTAGGGCAAGGCCGGTCACTAAGATCGGCGGATTTTCGTTAACGCGGGAGCGGTCTATCGGCGGGAAAGCTCAAGTATTATGCCGTCTTGCGACCTTAAGGTAAGGTACGCCACCGGAACCGGCTCGAAGTTTTGGACAGGCGAGAGCCTCCACCGAGCAAGGACGCTTGACAAAAAGAGCACGCCTTCGGCCATGGCAAAACTCGTGCCCGGGCAGACGCGCGGACCCGTCGAGAATGGCAAATAGGCGTCTTTTGCCGCCCCGCGCCCTCCGAGAGACCAACGCCAAGGATCGAAAGCATCGGGCGCGCTCCAGTGGCGAGGGTTCCGTTGGAGATGCCAGGGCGACACGACCACTTGCGCACCACGCTTTACGCGGCGGCCACGAAAAAACCCGGGCTGCCTCGCTTCCCGCACCATCATCGGCACGGGCGGGTATAGCCTGAGCGTTTCGCGGAAAACATCCCGCGCAAAGCCCAGTTGCGAGAGGCTTTGTCCTCCTCCTTCCGACCAAAAGTCGCGCGCCTCGGCGGCAACAGACGCCTGTGCTTCAGGATGCGTCGCCAGCAGATAAAGCGCCCAGGACAGCGCCGCCGCGCTCGTCTCGTGGCCAGCTAGAAAGAAGATTGCGACCTGATCGACCATTTCCTGTTCGGCAAAGCCCACACCGGTCGCTGGATCAGGCGTATTCATGATCCGGGTGGCGAGATCCTTGGGCGCGCGTCCTGCGGTGATCTCACCCAACCGATCGCGGACCATTGCGGTGATAGACGCGCGGATCGCGCGGGCCGCGGCGCGCGCAGCAGGCCGGTGGCACCGTGGAACCCAGCGTGGCAATGGCAAAAAGGCAGCAAGGTTTAGAAGAGGCTGGCTCCGCTGATATGTGTGAAAGGCGTTAAACGTCGCAAGCGCCAAGGCGTCATCAATGGGCACCGAGAACAACGCACGGAAGATTGCGTCGGCCGCGCCTCGGGACGCCCATGCCTCCACCTCGATCGTTCCTGGCTCCAGGCGCGCGGCAGCCGTTTGCGCGGCAGCCTTGATACTGGGAAGCAGCTCCCTTTGAAAGCTTGCGTCAAAGGCGGGATCAATGATCCGCCGCTGCCGAGCCCAAGTCTCTCCATTAGTCACAAAGACCGCATCTCCCAAGAGCGGCCTCAGCCCTTCCACGACACGGTTGGATTTGGGAAAATCACTGGGACGACGCTTCAGAACCTCGGACACGAGGTCGGGCTCGTTGACAAGAAACGAGCGGAAGAAGGGCGTTTTGAACTCGGCCATGCGAGCCTTGAATAGATGTTCCGGCTGCGACGACAGGATGTCATTTCTGAATGCTCGAAAGTGGCGCCAAAGCGAGACGCGGCGCGGACGCGAGGCTGGCTTTGGAGGCGTCATACGACCATGGAAATATGACCCGACGCCGCCCATTCAATCCGGTTGGCGGAGGGGGCTCGGTGGGAAAAGAACCCAGCGAGAGTGTCTGGACCAGCGGTGATCCGGAAGTAGTCGTAGGGCCTTGGATCATCAAACGCGCAGAGATACTGAAAGTGTAGCCTGAAGTAACGATGTCGAATTCGGCGCCGCCGCTCCGGCGAGAGCGTCTTTGAGAATGCCGCCGAGAGCACCAATGGCCAGCGCTTTCCAGCGTCAGGTGCGACGCCCGAGACCGACACCGGGTCGGTCAACGCGAATGAACACCCATCTCCGGGAGCGGAAACATCGACCCAAGTCACGCGCGGATCCCGCGACAGCTGGTTCAGATCGCGCCGCAGGCGATCGGCTTTTGGAAGAAATGATTGCATGGGGATCGACTGACCCAGGGTAAGAAGCGAGAGCTTTACCCCCCCAAGCTCGGCTCTCTGAATACCCAAATGCTCCGCGAGCGCACTGACCGCAAGAGCAGCACCCGAGGAATGACCGACCACCAGTAACTCGTCCGGTTTGCCCGACAACGCCTGCTTGATGTGGGCCGCGAAATCCGAGATCCGCTCCTCAAGCGCTGCTGGATAGGCGCCATCCGCACTTGCCCAATAGGCAAAGTCCGCCATGAGGTAGTGCACAAAGAACCGACCATCAGCGCGGCGCAACGCCCGCATGACCAAAACCGCTGCGACGATCCCCGGAATCCAACCCCATCCGAGCGCAATGAGGTCCATCAATTGAGCCGTGCCCCAACCAAGCAGGCCGGCAAGAACCAGCTGCAAGATCAAGCCGACCACGGGGTAAAGCGCGGCAATAAGAGGGCCTGTGCCAATGGCGGCAAGTCGCCAAAGCACTCCGGTGGACATGTACGTCCACACCACGCCTATGAGCTTTAGGTAGCTTGCTGCCCATCCCGGCGCCATCGTGTCGCGGACAAGATCGGACCATACCAGAACCTCGATCTCCGAAAATGTGCCGTGCCCATCGATTTCCGCAATCACGGACCAAGTGCCGCCGGATTTTGACCGAACAGCAAGCTGGTGGCCCGCGATACGGGCCTGCTCCGCCCCCTCACGCCGATAGAGTTCACGATATCGCCTAGGTGGGTGAGGGTCAAAACCCGGGATGAATAGGACCTGCCGCCTTTGGACGAGACCGTGTTTTCGGCTCATGGCTCCTGCCGCTCTTCTTTCCACGCCCTCCCCCAATTATGGGCGCGCTTTATGCTGCCGCGCAAGGCGTTGCGTCAGCCAAAGGTTTGCAGGACCGGGAACTGCTCGTTAAGCCACCAAGCGAAATCGGTGAACTTTCCGGTAAGCATCAATAGCCCCACGGTCCAAAGCAACAGCCCCATGATCCGCTCGATCCGCTCCATGTGACGCTTCATGAACGCCATGAGGCTCTTGAGGCGCGGGAACCAGATGGCCACCAAGAGAAACGGAATGCCCAGCCCCGCTGCATAGGCAGCCAAAAGCGTGGTGCCGCGCGCAATATCAGCCTCTGATGCCGCGATCGTGAGAATTGTACCCAGGATCGGGCCGATGCAGGGCGTCCAGCCAAACGCGAATGCAAGGCCGAGCACATAGGCTCCAAAGGCTGATCCGCCTTGATCCCCGGCATCCACTCGCATTTCGCGGTCCATGAAGCCAATTCGAACCACACCCAGGAAATGCGCGCCAAAGACCATGATCACAACGCCAGCCAAGGTGACGAAGAGATCCTGATTGGAAAGGAAAAATCGCCCAAACGCCGAGGCCGTGAAACCAAGGAAAAGAAAGACCGTGGACAGCCCCAGAACAAAGAAAAGGGCCGAGTTCACAACGCGGCGGCGGGCCGCGCTTTCCTCGCTCATTTCCGACATGCTGATCCCGCCCATATAGGCGAGATAAGGCGGAACGATCGGCAAGACGCAGGGGCTGAGAAACGACAGGAAGCCTGCTGCGACTGAGATCATCAGCGCCGGCAGCAGGCTTGCATCGATGATGTCAATTCCGATCATAGCTTCATCCTGCCCGCCACCCCAACGATAGCCCTAGCGGGCTTGCCCGCAAAGGTCACGACACAAGGGCTCACAGTTCGGTGGACAAATTGTAACATGCCCCTTAGCTGCTCCCCATGCAATGCGACGATGATCTCGACGCGCGCGGGCTCTTGTGTCCGCTCCCTGTCCTCAAGGCAGCGAAACGCTTGCGCGCGATGGCGCGGGGAGAAGTCCTGCGACTTCTCGCAGATGATCCGGCAGCCGTGGTCGATGTGCCGCATTTTTGCACGGAGCAGGGCCACGAGCTAATCTCGGCTTCCGAAGACGCCGGAGCGCAGGTCTACATGATCCGGCGCGCCTGATTTTTAGCCCGCAAAGCTCGGCAAGGCGCATGGAAACACGCCTAAGGTGGCTTGATCCCGTAGCCTCCAATAGATCAACGTTGGCGGCCCGAGCGGGCTAGCGCCCGATCGACCACCACCCGCGTCGACGAGGCTTTGGGGGGACGTCAGCCGCAGGCTCCGCCGCTGCCTCCGCCATCTCGGGCACCCGATCCGGTTCAGCCGCGGGCTCTGCTTCCGCTTCGGGCACGGGCTGGGGGTCCGTAACCGACACCGAGGCATCGGTCTCACTTGGCTGCGCTTCAACATCCGGTGCCGGATCTTCAAGGGCTTCCGCCGGAGATACGGGCGACGCAGGCTCCACGCCGACATCCTCCTCTGTTTTCTTCCGACGGCGGCTCCGGGTACGCTTTGGTTTCGCGTCCGGCTCCTGATCAGGTTCCGAACCGGAAGCGTTTTCTGGCGCGGGTTCGTCCGCTGCAACATCCGGGGCCTCGGAGTTCGAGGATTTCCGGCGCCTCGAACGGGTCTTCTTCTTTGGAGCCTCTTCGGACACCTCGGGTTCGGCCACGGCTTCTTGCTCCGGAGACACGTCCAACGCCTCGGTCGCTATCTCTGTCTGTTCTTCGGGACTGGCCTCCACCGCGCCCGCCTCGGGTTTCTGGTCCGCGCCGGATCCACCCCGGCGACGACGGCGGCGGCGGCGTTTTTTCCTCCCCGTCTCCTGGCCGTCTCCGGCCTCAGCGTCATGCGCTTCCGGCGCTTCCGTCTCATCCACTTCTTCGGCTACATCGAAGTCCGACATCAGGGAGGCATCCGCCGAAACGACGGGCGCGGCATCCTTGACAACGCGTGTTGCCGTCTTGAACTTTTCGATTGCGAAGTCGGGGCTGATCAAGAACGGATCGCCTTCGATCCGAACCGCCATTCCGTAACGGGCCTCGATCCCAGCAATGTGCTCGCGCTTCTGATTGACAAGGAAATTGACAATACCAACGGGTGCTTTCACGAGCACCTCGCGTGACTTGCGCCGCGTTCCCTCCTCCTCGATCTGCCGCAGGATCGTGAGGCCCAGGGAATCGTCCGAGCGCACAAGCCCGGTGCCGTGGCAGTGCGGGCAAGGCTGCGTTGTCGCCTCGAGCATGCCCGGCCGGAGCCGCTGACGCGACATCTCAAGAAGCCCGAAGCCCGAAATTCGACCCACCTGGATTCGGGCGCGATCGGTCTTGAGCCTGTCCTTAAGGCGCTTTTCAACCGCCGAATTGTTCTTCCGCTCCTCCATGTCGATGAAGTCGATCACGATTAACCCGGCCAGGTCTCGAAGGCGGAGTTGCCTTGCGACCTCGTCGGCGGCCTCGAGGTTCGTCTTCAGCGCGGTATCTTCGATAGAGCCTTCTTTGGTGGCGCGACCCGAGTTTACATCGATCGCCACAAGGGCCTCGGTGACACCGATGACAATGTAGCCGCCCGACTTGAGCTGGACCGTTGGGTTGAACATGCCCCCCAGGTAGCTTTCCACCTGATAGCGGGCGAAAAGCGGCATGGGCTCGACATACGGTTTCACGTTCTTGGCGTGGGACGGCATGATCATTTTCATGAAGTCCTTCGCCGTCCGGTACCCAGCATCGCCTTCCACCATGACCTCATCAATCTCTCGGTTATAGAGATCGCGGATGGAGCGTTTGATGAGGTTGCCTTCCTCGTAGATCTTTGCCGGTGCGATCGATTTGAGCGTGAGTTCCCTTATCTGCTCCCAGAGCCGCTGCAAGTACTCGTAGTCACGCTTGATTTCGGTTTTGGTTCGCTTTGCACCCGCCGTCCGTACAATCAGCCCAGCACCCTTCGGAACATCAATTTCCGATGCGATCTCCTTGAGTTTCTTCCGATCGGCTGCGTTGGTGATCTTCCGGCTGATGCCACCGCCGCGGGCGGTGTTGGGCATCAATACGCAATACCGCCCCGCCAGGCTGAGATAGGTGGTTAGCGCCGCGCCCTTGTTTCCGCGCTCTTCCTTGACGACCTGGACGAGCAGGATCTGTCGGACCTTGACCACCTCTTGGATCTTGTAGCGCCGGGGCTTCGGGCGCCGGGGAACCCTTATCTCTTCGGCAACGTCCTCTTCGGCCACAGACTCGATCGTCTCATCGCGATCGGATGCGTCATCGGCCGCAACGTAGGGTTCCTCCTCATCATCCTCGCCGCTGCTTTCCTCGCCACCCTCGGCCGGCGTTGACTTATCCGGGGTCTCGGCTTCGGCTTGTTCGCCCGCGACGTCGGGGGCCTCGCTTTCTGCAGAATCAGCCGTTTTGCCAGGTGCTTCGCTTACCTCGGCGTCCGCGGGCTCGGCCTCAGCGGGTTCCTCAACGGGCGTTTCGGGAACGCGCTCCATCGGACTCGACGCCTCACCCGCAGGGATCGCCTCTCCAGTATCATCCTCGTCGCGAAGGTCGACGACATCCATGCCAGGGATGTCCTTGGTCTCCAAGGCATCATCGTTGTGACTAGCCTCCGCCTTTGTCTTCGACCTCGATCGCCCCCGACCACGGGTCCGCTTCTTCGGTTTTTCTTTTTCCTCCTCTTCCTCGGCCTCGGCTTCGGCGTAAGCCAGTTCTTCGGCCAAAAGCGCCTCGCGGTCGGCGATTGGGATCTGGTAATAGTCGGGATGGATTTCCGAGAACGCGAGGAACCCGTGGCGGTTACCGCCATATTCCACGAACGCGGCTTGGAGCGATGGTTCTACACGCGTGACCTTCGCTAGGTAGATATTGCCGGCGAGCTGGCGCTTCTTCTCGGATTCAAAGTCGAACTCCTCAACCTTGTTTCCGTCAACCACCACCACGCGGGTTTCTTCCGCATGGGTGGCGTCAATGAGCATCTTCTTTGCCATATTGTCCTTCGGCACACCATGGTCGAGCCACGCCCGGGGGGCGCGAGCACGCGTCTGGTATGGCTGATTGGGGCGATGCGCGGTCGATCAGCGGCCGCAGCGCGCCCGGGTCGGGGCGCTGGCACATGTCGTGCGATGCCTGCTCGCGTCATCACGTTTCTTCTCCGGCACACATCATCGGATGGCGCCCGTTCATTCGCCCGATGCCGACCTGTTCGTCAGCGCCAAGCAACTCTCAAGCCCCGTGGGGCCGTTATCTGCGTTTCGAATCAACCGGGTGGGGACCCGGGAGCATGGGACTCGAAACCGCGAAATCACTGCGGTGCCACCGGCGCGAGTGCCGAGGCGGTCCACCTCCACCATAGTGGCTGGAGAGTGTTTTTGACAATGACCAATATCAACCACGGTTCATAGGACCAGATCCAAGATCAGCGGACGGTGGTCAGACACCTCCGGTTCGCCGGGAACGTCAAATGCCTCCACCGAAACTTCACGGTTCACCAAAAGGTAGTCCGCAAAGCGCTGGGGCTTTGCATAAAGCGATGTGCGGGTGTCTGTGTGGCCACGCGTTGTCACAAGGTCGGTGAGACCCAAGTCCGACATTGTCGCGAAAAAAGCACTTTCGGGAAGAAGATTGAAATCACCGGCAAGAATTGCCGGTTCTCCTGGCCTGAGTTGGGCCTCCAATGCATCGGCTACGGCCTGTGTCTGGGCGGCACGTGCCGGCGTGTCAGACTTGCCCGAAGCCTCGCGGATGCCATGAAAATGGGCGAAAACCAGCGTTCTGCCAGTATCCGGCGATGCAATCCGATGGATCTGGATCGCGCGAGGAACAGGCTCATCCCCCCACCCAAAGCAGCGATAACTTCCGAACGCAAAACCCTGAAAAACCTCTGTAATCGCAAGATCCATCCGAACCCAAGCGGCAAGCCCGTGCTCCGATGCATGGGCAGCCCCCGAACGGTCGTAGAGAGGACCACGCGCGGCGGCCGCAAAATGCGCCTGGTGGCTTGGGAGCATCGCACAAACATCGGCAAAGAGATTGGCGCGCTGCGCGAGACGACGGTTCGGGTCCTTGTATTCAAGCCACTCAGGGCTTGGCAAAGGCGCGCGTATCATCTCTTGGAGACACAGGATATCCGCCCGGACATCCACTAACCAAGGCGCCAGCGCTGGCCACTCACGGCCACCCCAGGCGTTTAGACTGACGAAGCGAAGCTGGCTCAGAGGTAATCCGAGCGCTGAAGCGCGTACTTCGCCATTTTTTCGTTGAGGGTTCGGCGCGGCAGACAAAGCTCGTCCATGACGCTCGCAATCGACCCCTTGTGACGTCGCATCGTGTTGTCGATAAGCATCCGCTCGAACGCCTCAACGTATTCCTTAAGCGGCTTGCCTTCCGTGGTCATCGCCGGTGTTGCCGCGTCATCATCTGACATCAGCAATGAAGCGATGGTCCCGGAACCGCGTCGGCTTTGGAGCACGGCACGCTCGGCGACGTTGATAAGTTGCCGGACATTCCCTGGCCACGGGGCCTGGAGGAGTTGTGCCGCTTCCTGAGCGCCAACCTCGGGAGCCTCGCAACCGTATTCCTCTGCATATTGTTCGGCGAAACGATTAAAGAGCGTCAGAACATCATCGCCCCTAGACCTGAGCGGCGGCAGGGTGATTTTCATGGCCGCCAATCGGTAGAAGAGGTCAGGCCGTAGCGCATCTTCGCACGTCTTGCCCTGCTCCTGGAGATTCGAGATCGCAACGATCCGTGTTTCAGGTGGCGTGCCCTGCTCATTGATCCACGTAAGAAGGCGCCCTTGCAGGGTTTGGGGCAGCGCATCGATGTCCTCAAGAACCAGCGTTCCGCCCCGGGCCTCTTCCACAAGCGGGATATGCCCGCCCTCGTCGAGCGGCCCGAAGAGCCG
>JBCCKB010000010.1:0-19559 GCA_039027595.1 Pseudomonadota bacterium
CATTCGTGCCGCCATGGAACAACGGCCCCGCGTGGTAATCTGCCAGAAGCCGTTTTGCCAGACGCTCGAGGAGGCGAAGGCGGCGGTGGCGCTGGGTGCGGAAGCCGGTATCCCGCTCGTAATACATGAGAATTTCCGCTTTCAGCCCTGGTATCGGGTTATCCGTCAAACGATCAATGACGGAGCAATAGGAGACCTCTTGCAGGTGACGTTCCGGTTTCGACCGGGGGACGGGCAGGGGCCACACGCTTACCTGGACCGCCAGCCCTATTTTCAGAAGATGCAGCGGTTTCTTGTGCACGAAACGGCGGTTCATTGGATTGATACATTTCGGTTCCTCATGGGCAAGCCAAACGCTGTCTTTGCGGAACTACGGCAGCTTAACCCGGCCATTGCAGGAGAGGATGCGGGCTTCATTCTGTTTTCTTATGATGATGGGCGGCGCGCGCTGTTCGACGGGAACCGCCTATTGGATCACTCCGCGCGCGATACGCGGTGCACCATGGGCGAGGCCCTGGTTGAAGGCACGACGGGAAGCTTGCATCTTTCGGGGGATGGGAGCGTTGCATGCCGCCGCTTCGGCGAAGAGGCGTTCGCCGAGCTCTATAGGCCAGACAACGTTCAAGGCTTTGGGGGAGACTGCGTATTTCATCTCTGCAAACATGTCGTTGACGGTCTTAATGGGCGCACGGAATTTGAGAATGAGGCCCACGACTACCTCTTTACCCTTCGTGTCGAGGAGGCGGTGTATCGCTCGGCGGAACTTGGGAAAATGATCAAGGTCGGCTAGGTCGTAGGCCGTGAAATTCAGGTCATCCGAAGCCCTGTGAGCTATTTTCCGACAATTTTTATAAGATTACCTTGACCTCGCTGCCCCGGCTGGTATCCGATGAAATCTGTCAGATTTATCAGGGAGACAGACATGTCTACGATTCGCTGCCGTCTTTTGGCGACTGCGTTAGTATCGGCGATCGCAATGCCAGCCTTTGCCGAAGGCGAGCTAAATCTCTATTCGTCACGTCACTATGACACCGACGAAAGGCTCTATTCCGACTTCACCGAAGCTACCGGCATCACTATCAACCGGATCGAAGGCAACGCCGACGAGCTTATCGAGCGGATGACGGCAGAGGGCGCGAACAGCCCCGCCGATATCTTCCTCACGGTGGACACCTCACGCCTCGAGCGTGCCAAGGATGCGGGCTTGTTCCAGTCGGTCGACTCGAGCGTCCTCGAAGGCAGGGTCCCGTCCTATATGCAGGATGAGGACAACCAGTGGTTCGGCTTCTCGCAGCGCGCGCGGATCTTGTTCTATGACAAGAATGACGTCGCTGAGCCGCCGATGACATACCAGGACTTGGCGGACCCGAAATATGCCGGGCAGATCTGCATCCGCTCGTCGTCGAACGTCTACACGCAAACGATCACGGCGGCTTTGATCGAACATCTAGGTGCCGACGCGGTGAAGGATTGGGCGGCTGCGGTTGTGGGTAACTTCGCGCGCGCGCCGCAGGGCGGTGACACCGACCAACTTCGTGGGATCGTCTCGGGCGAGTGCGATGTGGCGATGTCCAACACATACTACTTCGGGCGCGCTGTCCGAAAGCCGGTGGATGGTCTTTCCGACAGCCTTGAGATGATTGGCTGGGTGTTCCCCAACCAGGACTCGATTGGCGCGCATATGAACCTGTCGGGAGGCGGCGTGGCCGCCAACGCCCCAAACAAGGACAACGCCGTGTTGTTCCTTGAGTACCTCGCGTCTGATCAGGCTCAGGAGTACTTTTCGGCGGGCAACGATGAGTACCCGGCCGTGCCCGGCGTCGGCGTCAGCCCATCCGTGGCGAGCCTGGGCTTTTTCAAGCCCGACGATCTGGATGCAACGGCGATCGCCAACAACATCCCCGAAGCACAGAAACTCTTGAACGAAGTGGGCTGGGAATAAGGCCCCGCGAAACACTTTTCGGAGGCCGGGAAACCGGCCTCCGGATGAGACCTTAGCCAACGGCTGCCTTGGCTCATCTAGTTGCCAAGGCGCATCGGAACCGAACCACGGACCTCGAACCCAGCCACCCTGACGGGCAGCCCGGCTCTCGCAAAACTCCAGGAGGCTGCACTATGGATGAACCGACACGGGAACTCGCGTCAGGGCACAAGTCGATACAGCCCGAAATGTGCTGGAAGGAACTTCTTCAGGGATCGCTGGATGGGCTGACCCATGGCGGCAGCGCCTTGGAGACGCTGCTCGATCGTCTGGAGCGTGCGTCATGACCGCCATTCAACCTGTCTCCTCGCTCACCCCCCGTCGTGCTCCCGAAGAAGACGTGCCAACATATGACGCGCGCGAACTTGTTCGCGAGGGCGTTCAGGCCCGCATAATCCTCGACGATCAGTTCTACTGGTTGCGTATCACCCGGGCCGGTAAGCTCATCCTTACGAAATGAGTACGGCCGATAGGAAGCGCGGCGGCGCTTTGGTTGGCGCGATGGCCGCGCTCGAGGGCTGGCAATCGGAACTGGTGATGGATTTCCGATTGTGGTGCGATGGACCCGCCGGACAAGTTCGGGTGTGGAACCGGGTGGCGCGGGCGCTGGGGCACGGTTCTCTCAGGGCGGACTTGGAAGTCTTCGAGCGGCTGATCACCACGATCGGAACCTATTCTTACCGGCCTCTTGTTCGCCGCGACTTGGCGTGTACATGCATCTGCTCGGACGAAGCGGTGTTCTTGCACCTGGTGGACGTGGCGAGCGAGGGTGATTTGCGCGAGGCATCCAAGATCGCAAGCCTCCTGGTTACCGCGTCGCATGCGGAAGGCGTCGCGCTGATGGCCGCGCAGGTGGGAGACATGGCGAAAGCAGTATCGCGAGCCGAGCCATCAAAGGCGTCTCGGTCGGACAGCAACGTTGTTAGATTGCACTAGCAACAAAGCGGTCCGGCAGAACAAGATCCAGTGAAGTGACGCGATGCCGCGGACGGGCTTGCAGCTCGCGCTGGCGTCCTCATCCGGAACACTGTATTCCGACATACGGTACTCACTAGGCCCGGGCATTCTGGCTGTAGCTCGGACCCAGACGAGGAGCGTCATGGGCAAGAAGCGCAAGGTTCCGTCACCCTGCATAGACGTCTGCAAATTCCGCAGAGGCGGGCACTGCATCGGTTGCTCCATGACAAAGGCACAGAAGAAACTCTTCAAGGGTTTGAAGAAGGCCAGCGACCAGTCCGCGTTCGTCGAGATGCTGGAGCACCAGCAGCTTCGGTTGGGAAAATACCAGCATTGGCCACCAGCCTACGCGCGCAAATGCCTCAAAAAGGGCGCCCACCCTCCCATCAAGCGGTTCGGCAGTACCGGCTAGTCGGTTCGAGGGTGGGTCGGAAACTACGCCCCGTGTGCCCGCAGCATCCAGGCAAATTTTTCGTGGGTCTGGCCCCGCGAAATGCACATATCCTCGGTCAGTGTATCGCCGTGTTTGGCGGCGAGTTCCCCGCATCCCGCCAGTGTCGACGCGAGCGCCTCTTGCGCAGCCTGCATCACCTTGATCATTTCGCTGTCGCTCGCACGCCCATTATGCTCGTCGATCTTTGAGCGTTTCACCATGGCGCTGAGCATGCCTTCGGCATGTCCGTCAAGGGCTTTGATCCGCTCCGCAAGGTCATCCTGTGCTTCGAAATGATCCTCGTAGATCTCCTGGAACAACGCGTGCAAGGGGCCAAAGGACATACCCGTCACATTCCAATGGAAGTTCTGGGCCAGCATGGTCGTGACCGCCGTTTCGGCAATTGATTGGTTTAGCGCCTCAACGATCGCTGACTGCGCGTCGATCGACAGCGCTGCGGCAGTCTGGGTCATCCCTCGCTCCTCGAAATCGTCGTTCTAGAAACGGCTGGCTGGCAGGTGCTGGCTCGCCTGTTACGCTAGATAACGCAATAAGCGACGCTGCCAAGACCAAATTAGAAATATTCTAAATCTGACTGAATTGCTCGGAAAATGACGTCACCAGAAACGCGACATTCCTGCGCGCCCAAGGCTCGACGCGTGACCTCAGAAGGAAGTCAAAACTGTCAAAGTCCTTCGTGGCGGATGCCGTGACGAGCTGGGCAATCCATGCCTCGTCAAACGTGACCTCGGTCTCCCCGGGACGAAGCATTCGCGGGGTTTTCCCAATGGCTTGCGGGAGACACTTGATCAGTGCTTCAGCGTATGCCGTTTTCGCCAAGCTCGGATGCGTCGAGATGAGGGCACACGCTTCAAACAGGTCCGCGCGCGCGGCCGCTCGGCACTCTAACGCAACCATGCGCAGATGGTTGAGTATGCCCAATCCAGCTTCGCCGATCCCGTGCTGAACCTTTGCATATGGATCCGACGGTTCCCGGATCTCAAGTAGTGTAAGCGCCGCCATAACAAGTTTCCAATCAGTGCCCCGGACCCAGCGCGGTTCAAAAGGCAAACTCATTCCTGACCATACTTATAAGGTATTCAAAATAATGCAATCATGTTGGGTGTAGAATGCATGCCGTTGTCATTGTTTGGGCGGATGTCTCGGTGATTTTACGTGGGCTTTCTGACCATGGCGACGGGGTGGGCCGCGAAGCAGATTTTGCCATGCGACACCTATGGTTCATGGCCAATATCCATAAAGAAAATCGCTATCCGCAGTTCTATGGCGGACGCATTGCTCCAATCAGATCCGCGACGCGTGTTGTGATCAATCGAGATCTGCCCTGTGTTACCGATGCTGATGGGGCAACAGTCATCGCACCGGTGCGCCACGGGAGGTGCCGCTCTCGACTTTGCGTGGAACCAAGCACGCCAAAGGATCGGGGCTGGGAGTCAAACAGCGTTACTTATGCCCCAGAAGCATATGTAATCCCTAGTTTTCCCAAAGATCTGTATCGGGGTGAAACTGAGACCATGCAAACCAGAATGCCTGATGGCTCCCAATGTCCGAGCCGTCTGAGCCCACCGCCTTGATTCCACCGGCATCCAGCTCAAGGCGGATGTTCTCGTAGGTGATCTCGTCTCCACGTGCGAGTGCGACGAAGGCCGTGCTTCTTTGAAATGCCACTGGTGTCCCCGAGGCGGTGACCACACCAATCACGTCTTCGTGCACGGGCAAGCGTGGGTCTACGTCACCCACCGGGAAGATCGGTCCGTTGGCGTCGCGCCCGTTCCGAAAGTCAGGATCGCGCCCCAGCGCGTACCGCTCAAGAAGAACGGTTGTCTCTGGGTGTTCAGCCTTCCAAGTGCCCCAGTCCGTTGTAACGACCGAGGCCTGTTCGAGCTGAACTTTCTTCTCGGCGAGCGGTCCGGTGACTGCATGGCCGAGGAATGTGTCAAAGACCGAGTAGGTGTTCAGGTCAAACATCACTTTGTTTGAGCGGCTCAAAAGGCCCGACGTCCGTAAAATCGGCCGCTCGACGCCGACGGGCACTTCATCGGTGAAGTAGGCTTGAGCCGCGCCACACAGGGTGCAGTACGGAATGCCCAGATCACGGCCTCCCAACGTATCATTTACCATCTCGCGTACTTCCATGATCCGTCGCGGATAGGCCCGATAGGCGCCGTTCACTTCAATGCCGAAGACAACGTCATCATCCTTGAGCCATGTCGCCTCCTCGGCGGTGCTGACTTCGGGGTTGTCGGCTGCGGGGATGCAATTGCACAGATCATCGGTGGTGTCATAGGGGCGGTCGTCGATGAGCACGCCGCCCCATGAAACCAACCGCCAATCGATGTCGCCTGCCACGAAGATCCTGTCCCAACCAGGGACAATTCCCGTAAAAATGGCGCGTTTAATCCGAAGGTAGTCGGGTGGCGCGGGGATGTCCCAGGCGAGAAGGTGATCTGTCACAGCGCCCCAGTTGTTCGCGGCTTTGAAGTCCTTGCCCAAAAGCTCAGATGCGGCATTTGACAGGGTTGCCTGTAGCCCGCCCGATGCGGCGAAACGCATGAGGTCGCTGATCAGCCAGGCAAGCCGCGGATCCTTGGACTGGGCGATTTCGGCGAGCGCTTGCGTCTGATTGTCGTCCCAGGTGGAGAAGGTAACGCTGTCAATGAAGGCCACGCGAACCGCGAACTGCATTTCTGGCGAAAGTGGGCCATCCGGCACCGGCGGCGGGGTGCCAAACTCCTCGATCACATAGTCCGCGAGGGGCGCGCGCTCCTGCGCTCGAAGATCGCCGGTGGCAAAGGCCGACAGCACAATTGACGCCACAACGAACCCAGTGCGGATGATGCGAAAGACCGACGGCATAAAAGATCCTTTCGAAAGTCTGTTTCCCAAGTCCGCGCGCGCCAGTCTTGAGGGTTGGTCGACACCCGGTTTGGGTGTTGTGATCGTGCCTCGGTAAACCCGCTTGGCCCAATCACGTTTGCATCAGGATCCGTGCGGTTCATTTGACCTCCAGGACCCATGGCAACGTTCTCGGGCGCCCGTTTGCGACTGAGTAAGCCCGCCAAACGGCTCAGAGTCTCTGGCGATCCCAGAGCCCCGAAGCAGGGATTTGGTCAGACGAGAGTTGCGCCCAAGACGTTGGTTTCGAGATCACCCACTAGGGTCGAAACGCAAGGTTGCGATGTCGCTCGAACCGCTCGTTGAGTGCCGTGGACAGGGCCGGGTTAGGTTCAGCGCGCGCGCGTGCAGACAATTGCTGGGTCAGGATGGCGTCGATGTTCTGGGCATCCTGGGCCGCCTTCGCCATCCTGGCGGCACCGAGGCAGGCGGAAATATCACCCATCTCAGGAACGGTTATCTCGGTATCGAGAAGCGTTGCAATAAGCTGGACCCAAAGGACGGATCGCGTGCCGCCGCCCACCGCTTGGATATCGGTTATCGGCACGCCCGAAGCAACCTGAGCGCGGTAGGCTGCACAGAATTGCATGGCAACACCCTCGATAATTGCGTAGGCGAGATCGGCTTTGTCGTGGCCCGCCGTGATCCCCGCGAAGATCGCCGTGGCGTCGGGTCGGTTGTCCGGTGTGCGGATGCCGGTGATCGATGGCCTGCTGAGCGGCAGATTGGCGATCCCTTGCTTGATCCGGGCCTCAGCCAATGCCGCCAATTCGGCTGCTCCGGTGCTGGTAAGGTTGGCCAGCCAGTCGAGAGACTGAGTGGCTGACATGACCACACCCATCGACAGGTACGTGCCGGGCGCGGCGTGAGGCGTGGTGAGGATGGCTTTGTCGGGGGCCGGGTGAAACGACTTGTCGACGGCGCTCAAGACACCCGATGTCCCAATCGAAAGTGCCGCGCGTCCTGGCAACGCGGCGCCCACGCCAAGCGCGCCCGCGTAGTTGTCGCCGCTTCCCGCGGCAACGACGACAATTTTGGGCGTACCCCAACGCTGGCAAAGCTCGGGTCGCAACTGTCCCGCTGGGTCGCAGGAATTGAGCAGCTTGGGTAAGCGGTCCCGATCCCAACCCGCCGCCGCCAGTAGCAGGTCGTCCCAGGTCCGTCTCTTGCAATCGAGCATCATGGTGCCGGAGGCATCCGATATCTCGGTAGCGCGCTCGCCCGTCAGGTGCAGGCGCACATAGTCCTTGGGCAGCATCAGCACATCGGCACGAGCGAGTGCGTCTGGATCATGTTTCGCCAGCCAAAGCAACTTGGGGGCCGTTAGTCCAGGGTCGGGCTGGCCATTTGTGCGCCAGCCGATATCTGGAACTCTCTCGAGTAGTTCTGCGCATTCGCTCTGCGAACGCTGATCGTTCCACAGAATGCAGGGTGTGGTGGGCCGATTATCCTTGTCCAAGAGAACCTGGCCAAGCATGTGCCCGGACAACGAGATCCCCGCCATCCGCGCCATCAGGTCCGGTCGCTCGGACGCGAGGGCGTCGAACGAGGCCGACGTGAGACGCCACCATTGGTCGGGGTCCTGCTGGCTCCACCCGGATTTGGGGATATCGACCGGCGAGCGGTCCCCCGCGGTTGCCAGGCATTCGCCCGCCTCGTCCACCAAGGCGACCTTTATCCCCGAGGTTCCAAGATCTATGCCCGCAAAGATCATGGCGATGGCGCGACAAGTGCGGCGGCTGTGTGCTCGTCCGTGACGAGATGGTCTACTGACCCGCGCGTGAGGATTGCGTGGATTATCGGCACTTTGTGGAGGCCTCCAGCGGCAACGATCACGTTTGGAAGGGCGTCGAGGTCGTCCAATCCGATCCCCAAAACCCGTTCATTGATCTCGTGGTCTATGAGATCTCCGTCTTCTGCCAGAAAATACCCCATAATGTCGCCCACTGCGCCCGCGGCAACCAGCTCTCCGACACGAACGTCTTCGGGCAGACCGTCGGCCAGAAGAAGCGAGTTTTCCATGTCGCCCGCCGCCAATGCCAGCCCGTCCGCGCGCAGGATTTTATCAATCGATCCACGGAACTCCTGTTGCTCCCGGAGGATGTCGCGGCTCTTGACGCTTGCGGCATAAACTGGAGCCGTGAAGTAGCTATGTTGGGCGTTGCATAGGTCGGCAAGCCGTGTGGTGATTTCGTAGCTGTTGACGTCCGAGCCCTTGGTCAGTCCGCCCATCACCGAGGTGATCTCGAGATCGGGCCTGTTCAACGGCTCCATGAAACGTGTGGCCAGGTTGAGCGTGTTGCCCCAAGACATCCCAAAGAGCTGTATGTCGGCGCGTGACAGTAGCCGGGTTAGGAACTGGCCCAAAGCCGCGCCCAGAATGTTGTGCGGATTGAAATTCTCACCTCCCACGGGGGCCACCGTTGCCGTGGTAAGTCCAAAGCGTTCGGTAAGGAGCACCTCTAGTTCCACGCAGGGTCCAAGTGCGGAGTTGATGGATACCCGAACAATCCCGCGTTCTCGCGCCTCGGACAGAGCCTTGTTTACGCGCAGTCGTGTGAGCCCAAAGGTGTCGGCGGCCTGGCCTTGTGTCATGCCCTGGACCTCGCAGGCGTAGGCAAGACGAACCAAGAGCTGTTCCTCGGCATCCACGATCTCGGTCTTTGAACGCCGCGACATGGCAACCCTTTACTTGACGGCGCCCATGGTCAGCCCGCGAACAAGCTGTTTCGAGGCCAAAAGCGCGAAGATAAGGACGGGAATGACGATCAAGGTCGAGGTCGCCATGATCTTGCCGTAGGGCAGGTTGTAGCCCTCCATGAAGCTGACGGCCATTGCGGGCGCGGTCTTGGCTTCGGACCTGGTCAAGATCAGGCCGAACATCAGCTCGTTCCAAGAAAAGATAAACGAGAATATGGCCGACACCGCGATGCCTGGCATCGCAAGCGGCAAGCAGATGGAGCGCATGATCCGGAACTGCGACGCGCCCTCGAGCCTCGCCGCCTGATCCAGGTCATACGGAATGCCCCGAAACTGATCGGTGACGATCCATATGACGATTGGCAGGTTAAACGTCAGATAGATCAGGATAAGTGTGATGTGTTTGTCGAGAATGCCGAGGTTGCGCGCGATGAGGAAGAAGGGGAGCGCAAGGACGATAGGCGAGACCATGCGATTGGTGATGAACCAGAACCATAGGTCCCGCTTTCCTCTGAATTCGAAACGGGCAAGGGCAAAGGCCGCGGGAACGCCTAGAACAAGTGCAAGCGCTGTCGTGGAAACTGCAATCAGGAGCGAATTGGCGAGTGTCCGCAGCACTCCGTCTTCGAAGAGCGCCTCACGATAGTTGTCCAGGGTCGGCTCAAACAGCCAAACGGGAGGAGCTTCGAGCGCCACGATTTGGGTTTTGAGCGAGGTCGTAACCATCCAATAAAAGGGGAAGACGCATAGCGCCATGATCACCAAAAGAAGCGCAATCTGGCCCCAAAGCGGGCCCTGGGCGCGTGCGGCGGTCGCCATCAGTCGACCTCCTTGTAGAAGAGCCTGATATAAATTTGTGCGAGAATAATTGTGATGATCAGAAGGATGATCGCCTGGGCCGAGGCAAGACCTTGGTCAAAGCCTCTAAAGCCCACCCTCTGGATCATCAGTGAGACGAATTCCGTCGAGGACCCTGGCCCGCCGCGGGTTAGCGTAAAGACCATGTCAAACAGCTTGAGCGTGTCGGCCGTGCGCAGGATCAAGACGGCCACGAGACCCGGAACCAGGAACGGGAGCTGAACATAACGTAGCACTGTCCAGGTCGATTTGGTCTCCAGCCGAGCGGCCTCTTCAATCTCTCCCGGCACCATTGTAAGGCCCGCCAGAAGCACGAGGGCAACAAAGGGTGTCCATTGCCAGACATCCCAGAACACAATCATTACAAAAGCGTTGTTGGCGTCGCCTATCCAGTTGATGTCCGCCCCTCCCAGAAGTTGGTTCACAACCCCGAACTTCTGGTTGAACATCACCTGGCCGAGAAGCCCCACAACTGCGTAGGTGGTGGCCATCGGAAGGACGAGGCTTAGGCGTGCCAAAGTCTTCAAGAGCGAGAGCCCTGGTTGATGTAGGACAAGGGCGATCCCAAGCCCAAGCGCGATCTGCAGCGGAAGCGCGCTTGCCAGGAGAAACATCGTCCGGCCCATCGCTTGCCAGAAAACCTCGTCGGTCAGAACCGTCCAGTAGTTTTCGAGGCCTATGAACCTTACGTTCCGGAGTTTGGTCAGGTTGAAGAAGTGAAGCGACGTCCAAAGCGCATAAAGCAATGGCGCGATACCCACCACGGCCAGTGCGATCACAGCCGGACCAATGAAGCCAAAAATGGTCTTTCGTGAGACCGTTCCGCGCATCGTCGTGTTCCCAACGCCCACATCCGAGGGCACGAAACGCGCCCTCGGAACGTCTAGTTTGGTCAGGTGCTACTGTGCGAGCGGTTTGTCACCGGAATAGTAGCCAGCCTCTTCGAGTACAGCCTCCATTCTGGTGCCGATCTCGGTCGCGCCTTCCTCGGTGGAAACCTCACCCAGCATGATTTTGGTGCCCCACTCCTGGACAATTTCCGTGATCTCCGGCCATTCGGCAAAGCGCGGGCGGAACTCCGGAACCCCGTCTTGCCAGCTCTCGACAAGCGCGGGGACGAATTTGAAGTCCTCAAGCCCGTCTTCGAGATAGACGGATTGCCGAGCCGGCACGCCGCCTCGCTCGAGATACTCGCGCGCGTTGGCCTTTGATGTCGCCCATTGAATGAACAGCCATGCGGCCGCCTGTTCGGCCTCGTCCGCCTGAGATGCCACCGCGAGCGAAAAGCCACCCAGGGCCGGTTTCCGTCCGGCGGGCCCCATCGGTTCCGGAGCGATTTCCACGCAATCCGCGACTGCCGATGTATCGGGCGAGACGACCGTGGAATAAAATGCAGACCATTCCGTGATCATTGCGACGTCGCCTTGGGCGAAACCGTTCACTGTCTCCGCGTGGTCGTAGGCGACGATGCCGTCGGGCATGTATTGCATCAGGTCTTGACGGAAGTTCAGGCCTGCCTGGCTCTCTTCGCTTAGGAGGTTCGACTTGAACTCGTCGTTCAGGAATGACCCGCCGAAGGGCCAGAGCATGCGGGCGAAGCTGTCAGCTGACTGGGTCTCGTTGCGTTTCGACTGAAGGGCGAAGGCGTATTTGCCGTCCTTGGTCAGCGCGGGGCCATAGGTATCCTTCAGGTCTGCCCAGGTTTCGGGAGGGCCATCGAACCCGGCCTCTTCCAGCATGCAGCGGTTATAGAACAGCAGTCCGGAGTAGTTATCGAATGGAAGGCCGTAGATCGTGTCGTTCCAGCCGCCGAAGGCGTTCAGCACCAGCGGGAAAAAGTCATCGATGTCGAGATCGGGATCAACCGCTTCGGGGAACTTTGCTTGGACTTCCTCAATGGGGACGATCCACTCATTTTCGGCGAAGTTGCCGATCCAGACGAGATCGATCAGGGCGATGTCCAAATCGCCGCCTGCCACAAAGTCCCGTACCTGCTCGCCTAACGCGTTCTCATAGGGGTGTTTGATGATGTTGATGTTGATCCCTGTTTCTTCCTCGAATGCGGGCAACATGGCTTCGATCGCCTCGTAACCAGGACGCAAGAGGAAGACGACATCGACGGTCGTACCCGCATAGGGCGCAGCTGCGTCTTTCAATGACCAGCCATGGCCGTCGCCTAGCGCGCCCGACGCCATCAGAACGGCCGCCGCCGTCGACGCCATTAGACTTCTGACTTTCATAGGATCCTCCCATCCAGAAAAGGTTGACAAGCTTTTGGTTCTGGAGCCATACAAATGTATATTCACGTGTATAAGTCAACATACAAATGTAACTAGCGCGGGCTCAATGCTCGGTGAAGCGAGGGTTCCAAGGGCGTGGCAACTGTCAAGCTATCAATGATAGACAGGTACTATGGTCGTTTGCAGGCCCTCAGCCAGGTGTCACTCGATATCAAGGACGGTGCCTTTGTTGTTTTCGTCGGGCCCTCGGGCTGCGGAAAGTCGACGCTTTTGCGCGCGATCGCAGGCCTTGAGTCCGTAGACGACGGTACAGTCGAGATCGATGGCCGAGATGTCACGGGACTCGAGCCCGCTGACCGTGACGTATCGATGGTTTTTCAGTCCTATGCGCTCTACCCGCACATGTCGGTTCGGGCGAATATGGAATTCGGGATGAAGGTCAACGGCATCCCAGCGAACGAGCGCCACACGCGCGTGGCCGAGGCCGCGAAGATCCTCCAGCTTTCAGACCTTCTAGACCGAAAACCCTCGCAGCTTTCGGGCGGTCAGCGCCAACGCGTGGCCATCGGGCGCTCGATCGTGAAGAACCCGAAGGTTTTTCTTTTTGACGAGCCCTTGTCCAACCTCGACGCAAAGTTGCGCGTACAGATGCGCATCGAGCTTGAGTCGCTTCACAAAGAGCTTGGCGCGACAATGATCTACGTCACCCATGACCAGGTCGAGGCAATGACGATGGCGGATCAGATTGTTGTCCTGAACGGCGGGAAAGTGGAGCAGGTGGGTGAGCCGATGGAGCTTTACCATCGTCCTGCAACCGAGTTCGTTGCCGGGTTCATTGGATCGCCGGCCATGAATATCGCACCCGCTCGAAGCCGACTTGGCCAGGCGGTGGGCGCCTCGGGCGATACCTCTTCCGTGGGTGTGCGGCCCGAACACATCCGTATCGGGACGACTGGCTTGGCCGTGACAATTCGTGTGAAAGAGCGCCTCGGCGGTGAAAGCTACCTTTACGCCCTGGATGACGATGGGGCCCAGATTGTAATCAAGACCGATGGAGAAGATGACTTCGAAACTGGTCAGAGGATTCACCTGGCGTTGCCCGAAGACCGAGTTCACCGGTTCGACGCGTCCGGTCGGGCAAAACGATAGGGGGGTGCGATGTCGTCTTGGCAGGAACAACTCTCGGATCTCATTTCGCCTGCCGTCGCGCGATCTCAGGCCACCGCAGAGGTTCTGATCGCGCCGCGAGCGATGCGCGAGGCCGGTGCGATGGCCGCGCGCGCTACACCCGAGAGGTGCGCCTTGGTGATGGCGGACGAGGCGGGTTATGGGGCTGGGGGCGCAGAGGCGGTGGCATCGCTAGAAGGCGCGGGCTTTCGGGTTGAGACGTGCATTCTCAAGAGCGACCCCTTGCCGAAAGCGTCCGTAGAGGAGGCAGAACGCTTCCGTGCCGTGCTTGCCGCTGACCCGAGTTTATTTCCGATTTCGCTCGGTTCGGGTGTTGTGAACGATCTGGTGAAATACGCGGCCTTCGTAACGGGTCGGCGCTATATGACGATCGCAACCGCGGCATCGATGGATGGGTACACCAGCGCCGGCGCGCCGCTGGCGAAAGCGGGTTTCAAGGTGACAATTCCAACGCGGGCGCCCATTGCAATGCTCGCGGATCTTGATGTTATCGCAGGCGCTCCGGCTGCGATGAATGGGTGGGGATATGGGGATCTCGCCGGGAAGATCGCTGCTGGCGGAGACTGGATAGTTGCCGATGCCGTGGGCGCAGAACCAATTGACGATGTCGCGTGGCCTCTGGTGCAAAACCCGCTGCGGGGATGGCTAGAGGGTCCGTCTGGAATTCTTGAGGGCGACGCAAATGCGGTCGCAAGGCTTTTTGTCGGCCTGACCGCCGTGGGCTTTGCGATGGAGTTTCATGGTTCTTCGCGCCCAGCTTCAGGGGCCGAACATCAGATCGCACATCTTTGGGAGATGGAAGGACTTCGGCATAACGGCGAAAAGGTGAGCCACGGAGCGGCCGTCGGGGTGGGATGCGTGGCGGCGCTGGCCCTTTATGACTGGCTGCTGCGGCAAGACCTCGGCCAGCTGGACCCCGATGCTGTTCTGACGGCGGCGCCTGGGCTCGAGACGCGCTTGCAATCGGTTCGGCGCGACATTTCAGATCAACAGGTTGCCGAGATGGCTGAGGTCGAAGTGAAGGCAAAGCACCTGGATGCGTCGGCCCACCGCGCGCGCCTGGCACGGATCACGTCCAGTTGGCCTGATCTGCAAAGACAGCTCTCGGAGCACCTAATGCCGTTTGGGGACATGGCCAGCATGCTCCGTGAAGCCGGAACTCCCGCGTTTGCGCACGAGATCGGCGTGAGCCCGACCCATCTTCTTAGAACCCTCCGTGCCGCCCAGCACATTCGCCGCCGATATACGATCTTCGATCTCCTCCATGAGACCGGTCTGGTGGAAACCGCGCTTACCGGGGTGCTTCCGCTTCTTGGACCGCAGCGGACCGAGGCTGCGGAATGACGATCAAAGATGACGCGCAACTGGCGCTTACCCAGATCGGCGACGTGTTAGACGCCGCTCTTCCAAGCCGAATTGAGGCGATGGCGCCACCGATCCTCGCCGCCCGGCGGATCGCGCTCCATGGGGTCGGGCGTGAGGGGCTAATGATGAAATCGCTTGCCATGCGGCTCTTTCACATGGGCCTTGATGCCCATGTGGTGGGCGATATGACGGCGCCCCATCTGGGGACCGGCGACCTTCTGATTGTGAGCGCTGGCCCTGGCCATTTCTCCACGGTTGCGGCACTCGTGAACGTTGCGAAGGACGCCGGCGCCGAAACGTTATGTGTGACGGCCGAGCCATCTGGCTCGGTGCCTCGCGCCGCAGATTTGGTTATCCACATTCCCGCGCAGACCATGGCGAGCGATCGGGGCACTAAGGGGTCCGTCTTGCCCATGGGATCGCTCTACGAGGCCGCGCAATTCTTGTTCTTCGAGATGCTGATCCTGCATCTTCGCCAAGCATCGGGAATAACGCCCGAGGCCATGCGCGCCAACCATACCAACCTGGAGTAGGCATGGGGTGGCGTGACCGATTTTCAATTGCGGGCAAAACCGCGCTGATTACCGGGGCGTCCTCGGGTATCGGCGCCGAGATCGCCTCCGTCTTTTCCGAAGCAGGGGCGCGTGTAATCGCCACCGGGCAGTCTGATCAGCGCCTCGCGGATCTGAGAGAGAAAACTGGGTGCGAGACCATCGGCGCCGATCTTTCGAGTACGAAGGGATGTGAGGCGCTCGTCGCCACTTGCTTGGAAAGAGCCCCAAATGTTGACATCTTGGTCAACTCCGCTGGCGTCGCGCTTGTTGGCCCAGTCTCGCAGTACAGCGCCGATGACTGGGATCGGACAATGGCAATCAACCTCCGCGCGCCGTTTTTGCTCGCCAAGGGTCTTGCGCCGTCAATGATCGCGAGAAAGTCGGGCAAGATCATCAACATCTCGTCGCAAACGGGGGTGATCGCTTTGCCCGACCACGCGGCCTACGCGGCTTCTAAGGGTGGGCTCAATGCCTTGACGAAGTCGCTGATGACCGAACTCGCACCGCACAATATCCAAGTGAACGCGATTTGCCCCACTGTGGTCATGACCGAGATGGGTAAGGAGATTTGGAGCCCACCGGAAAAATCCGGGCCTATGATCGCGGCGACGCCACTCGGGCGCTTCGGTGAGCCTGTCGAAATTGCAGACTTGGCGCTCTATCTCGCCTCGCCTGCCTCGGATCTCGTCAACGGCGCGCTCATGATGATTGAAGGGGGGTACAGCAGCGTATGAAGGGCTTCGGTGTCCATACATCCATGTGGACGATGTCATGGGACGCGGCAGGGGCGCCCAGGGCGATCGCCGCGGCAAAGGACTGCGGCATGGATTTCATCGAGATAGCGCTTCTTGATCCGGTTGGAACCGATGCGGCGCTGGGGCGGCAGCTTCTTCGTGAGGCGGACCTGCCGGCGGTTTGTTCGCTTGGTTTGCCCGAGGCGAGCTGGGCCTCGCGCGACCCCGATGCTGCGATCCGCTTTCTGGGTATTGCTGTCGAAAAGGCGGCGGCCCTTGGGGCCGAAGCTCTCACCGGGGTCACGTATGGTGGTATTGGCGAGCGATCGGGGGCGCCGCCATCGCGGCGCGAGTTGGACAACGTTGCGCGGGCGCTTAGCGAGGCGGCGAAACAAGCAAAATCGGCTGGGATCCTCTTTGGACTTGAACCCGTAAACCGCTACGAGTCGCACCTTATCAACACGGCCAAGCAAGGCGTCGACATGATTGAACGGGTGGGGGCCGAGAATATGTTCCTCCACCTCGACACCTACCACATGAACATCGAGGAGAAGGGTGCCGGGAACGGCATTCTCGCGGCGCGCGACCATCTCCGATATATCCACCTCTCTGAGTCCGACCGCGGCACACCCGGTATGGGGACGTGCGACTGGGACGAGATTTTCGCCACTCTCGCAGCAATTGGCTTTCGTGGAGGTCTTGCAATGGAGAGTTTCATTAACATGCCGCCAGAGATTGCCCATGGCCTCTCGGTCTGGCGTCCGGTGGCCGAGAGCGCAGAAGAAGTCATCGGCATGGGGCTTCCATTCCTTCGCGGTAAGGCGACGCAGTACGGTTTGATTTGATGGCCTATGTCGAGACGCTGACTGCGGAAGCGGCCTTTCAGCGCTATGAAGATCTGCGCGAACGTTTTCCAGTGGCAAGCTTTCCTGAGAAGTCCACGGACTGCGCGGGCTTGGTCGAGATCGCGGATCAAGTCGACGCCTTCGTTCTCGACAGTTTCGGGGTTCTAAACGTTGGTGATCGTGCGATCCCCGGGGCACGCGACTGCATTGAGAAGCTACGCGCGATGGGTAAGCAATTGATCGTGCTAACAAATGCGGCAAGCTACCCACTTTCCGTAGCCCTAGACAAATACCATCGTCTCGGATTTGACTTTACGGCCGAGGAGGTGGTCTCGAGCCGCGATGTTGCCGCGGCGCACCTTGGCGCGCTTGTGCCCACAGGGCGTTGGGGAGCGGTTGCCGCCGCTGACGACAGGTTTGAAGACTTGCCCGCCGATGTCCGCCACTGGGATGGGGACCATGTTGACGGTTTTCTTCTCTTATCAAGCGCCGAGATAACGCCAGGGCTCATCGAGCGTCTCAAGGCCGCGCTTCGTGACCGCGTCACGCCGATCGCCGTTGCCAATCCCGATCTTGTAGCCCCGAGAGAATCCGGTCTTTCGAAGGAGCCTGGCTACTTTGCACATCTTCTCGCTGATGAGCTGGGCGTTCTGCCCACATTCTTCGGCAAGCCCTTCGGCAATGCCTTTGAGGAGGCATTTTTGCGCTTGGGCGGGCCCCGTCCGGAACGGATCGCCATGGTGGGTGACACGCTCCACACCGATATCCTTGGCGGTCGGTCCGTAGGGGCCAAGACCGTGCTCGTGCGCAACTATGGGCTATTCGCGGGGGCAGATGTTGATGGTTACATCACCCGGTCGGGCATCGTGCCTGACTTTCAGTGTGGCGGGATCTGAGTTCTTGGACCGGCGTTCAATCCTGTCGCTGCCTTGCATCCAGGGTTACCAGGGCAGCCGCAACGATCACTAGACCGGCGCCCCACGCAAATTGTACGCCCGGGAGCTCGGAGAACACGAAGTAGCCGACGGTGACCGAAAGAACGAGACTGAAGTAGCTGAGAACCGACAAAAACCCCGCCTCTCCGTGGTAGTGCGCGCGGAGGAAGCAGAACTGTGCCACTTGCGAGAACACCCCCACAAGGAGCAGCGCCCAAAGATGGGAAGGTGAAATCGGAGCCCAAGTACTGAATGCGAATGGTGCGGTCGCTGCTGCGATTCCAGCTGTGTAGAATGTCATCAAGACGATGGGTGCGGCTTCGCGTAGACGCCGGGTGACGATGATTGCGGCCGAACCGGTTACAACAACGATGGCGAGCGCGGCGAGCCCCAAACTCCAAGGTGCTTCGCGTGGATTTGCTGCTAGAATGACACCGAGCAGTGCGATGCCCGCGGCGATCCAACGTTTTACCCCGATCACTTCGCGCAGAACAAGGGCGGCCATGATCATTGTAACGACGGGCCGGGTAAAACTGATTGCCGTGAAGAGGGCAAACGGCACACGAGCAATCGCAAAGAAGCTCGCAGTCAGGGTCACAACGGACAATCCGACGCGCAGGACATGAAGAGCGGGATCGTTGATTTTATGAAAGGACGCGCGTTGCCGCCAGATGACCGGCAACAGAAGCACAAAGCCCGTTAGTGCGCGAAGAAAGACGAGTTGAGTTGTCGGATAACCTGCGCCCAACCACTTTATAATTGAGAGCGCCCAGATGTTGAGCGACATGTCCGCAAGGAGCCATGCTCCGCCATGCAGGTTGTGGCGCGGGGCGTCGGCGCTCATTCCCTAGGAGCGATGAAGTTCGCCAACAGTCTAAACGCACCGGGGACAAGATGCTCCATCTGATGGTGCAGAATGAGCGCGCAATGGACATGGCGGCCCTTTCCGATGTCGGCAACAAGAAGCGCGCCCTCATGCGGCTCTTCTCCGGGATCGGACATGGATAACAGGGCTCTGTATGCGGGGTCCCATCGCATCGCGAAGTAGAGCCCGCGTTCCTTTACCCAGCCTAGCCATTCTGTCTCGCCAATTGGGTTGGGCGTCGATAGGATCGGGTGCTCGGCGATTTGGGTCACGTCGGCGCGCTCGTCGGTGACCCGCCAGCGCAAGGAAGGCTGGCCAATCTCAAGCCTCCGAGGCGGCACTGTGTTCGGGTCCCAATTGTCCCAGGGTCGGTGGTAAAGGGTAAGCAATGTACCACCTGCCTCCGTCCAACGATGCAGGCGCGGCATCGCATCCAACAGACCAGAGCGGAAACGGACTGCGAATATGCCGATGACTATGGCATCAAATTCGGCCAGGGCGCTGTCACTGTCAATCTCCGCGTCGCTTATCGCGACGACATCCGCGCCCATTTCGCGCAGCCAGTCACCCACGCGATCGTTGCCTGAGCCGATATAGCCTACCTTGCCATCCGGTATAGCCACGCCCCAAGCTCCGATCGTCACTTCGGCCCGATGACACCGCGCGGTCGGTCCAACATGGGTGTGATCGATGGGACTGACGGACATAGCCGGCTGCCCGTCTAGAGAAGCGGCAATAGAGTAACGGCCGTCAGCGAGGTTCGTGGGCGCGCTTACGGTAAACCCGTGATCATTCCTTTCTGCTCGCCATCCCTCGGGTAGATCTAGAGCGATTTGCGCGTTCCCTGGCGCAAGATCCGAGACGCCAATTTCAATCGTCCGGTTCGGCATTCGTGTATTGATGAGCGATGCCGAGGCAGAGAGCGTCGCGCGTCTTGTCGGCAGGATCATTGGCTCGGTCTCGAACGCCAGCGGGACCTTCACGCGGG
>JBCCKB010000011.1:0-19465 GCA_039027595.1 Pseudomonadota bacterium
CGGGCAAAGGTTTCCTCACCCAGGGCGGACTTCGTCTCAGAAACATAGCGATCCACGTCTGCTTGGTCGGTCGGCTCGAACACAACGCCGATCTTTTGGAGATTGTGCTCGACCGCGCCCAGAATCCGGGCCGCCATCTCAGCATCCCCGCGTGCGATGGCCACGCCGCCAAAGCCAGCGACGGCGAGATTGCTGACAAGGGGAAAGTCGAAGTCTTCCGCAAGATCAAAGGCATCAGCCAAGAGCGCGGCCGCCGATTGCCAATCACCGTCCTTCAGTCGGAAATGCGCGATGTTCTGCTTCAAATGTCCTGGCCAGAAGACGTTTTCGGACGCCTCGAGAAGGGTCATTGCATCGGTGTAGCAGCCTTCAGCCGCGTCCAGAACGCCTTCCATGCGCGCGCCCTCGCCCAGAAGGATGAGGCCCAGCGCGGCATGGTAGTCATCGGTGCCGCGGAACATCTCGATTGCGCCCATGAGGATCTCGCTTGGGTCCTCGATCTTGCCCACAACGGTCGCGCAGATGCACTGTGTCAGCGATGCGCGCATTTCTCCGGCCTTGTCGCCAAGTGCTTGGAAGATCTTGACCGCCTTGTCACCGAACGGCTCGCCTCCGGCGTAATCGCCCGATCCCATCCGGAGCGAGCAGGCCGCCTCGTTGATCAGCGCGGTGGCCTCGTCGTCTTCACCCAGGGCCTCGGCCAGTCCCACAGCCTTATCGAGCCAGGACAACGCCTCGGTAAACTGGGCCTGGGAGATCCAGTACCAGTGAAGCGCGTAAAAGATCCGCGATACCGACCGGAGATCCCGAATTTCCAGCGCCCAGGACAAGGCGGCGCGAATGTTGTCGATGTCGTTCTCCAGGCGCCCCACATGGGGTCGCTGCCCTGCATTGAGCGCCATGCTCGCGCAGGTTTCGGCGATCTTGGTGAAATGGGCCAGGTGAAGGTCATTGACCTGGGTAGGGTCCGCCTCCGCTGCGTGGGCGGCTGAGGCGTATTCGCGGACCATATCCAGCATCTTGAGCCGGGGCTCGCCGCCAATCGACGTTGACAGCAAAAGGCCGTTATCGACCAAGGATTCGACCTCTGTCAGCAAGTCGATGTCTGGGTCGAGTTCATCAAGCAGGTCCATGAGCATCACTTCGGCATCATCGAACCGGAAGCCGCCGTTGAAGACCGAGACCAGCCGGAACACCGAACGCTCGGAAGGGCTCAAGAGATCATCGCTCCACTGGATCGCGGCGCGGAGGGTCCGGTGCCGATCCTCGGTGCCGCCGCCGCCACCCTTTAGAAGCTTCAGGACGGCGCTGAGCCGGTCAAGAAGGCTGTCGACGCCAATCAGTCTTACGCGTGCGGCGGCCAGCTCAATCGCCAGCGGAATGCCCTCAAGCCTGCGGCAGATAAGCGCGATGGTGCGTGCGTTCGTCTCATCGACGGCAAAATCCGGAAGAAGATCCTTCACGCGTGTCGCAAAGAGGACGGCGGACGGGTTCTCCAGCAGCTCGGTTCGGGTCGCGGTTTCGGCGGGTACCTCTAGCGGCGCCACGTCCAGAATGGTCTCGGTCGAGAGCTTTAGACCGCTACGGCTGGTGATGATCATGTGAAGATGCGGGCACGCTTCGATCAGTTTTCCTATGTCGCCCCGCGCGTCCATCAGATGCTCGAATGTATCGAGAATGAAGAGCTGATGCTCGGTGCCCACGGCGGCGGCGATATCGACAAGAATGGGGCGTCCGGGAAAGTCACGAACGCCGATCGTTTTGGCCACGGTCGGAAGAACGAGATTGGGGTCGGTGATGCTGCTCAGTTCGAAGAAATAAACGCCATCGGTGAAGCTCTCGATCGCTTCCGCGCCGACTTTTCGCGCCAGGCTCGATTTGCCGACCCCGCCCGTCCCGGTGAGCGTTACCAACCGGCGGGTGGGATCTTCGAGCCTGCGTTGAACCTCGGCAATCTCGATGGCTCGGCCGAGGAGATCGGGTTGGTTCAGCGCAAGATTGGTGGGCCGATTGTTGAGCGAGCGGACCGGTTTCAGGATCTGTTCAAGATCGCTGGCAACAACGTCAAACAGGGTTTCGGGATACCTCAGGTCCTTTAATCGGTGGCGGCCAAGCTTTCTCAGGCCCACGGATGCGGGCAGACTTGCTTCGTTCACTGTCTCGGCGGCCTCTCGAGACAAGACGATTTGTCCACCATTGCCGCAGCTACAGATCCGCGCCGCGCGATGGACATCGATACCGACAAACTGTCCGTTCACGACTTTTGTGGGTCCGTGATGAATGCCCATGCGCACCCAAACGCTGGCGCCGGACACCCACGGCTCGGACTGGAGGAGGCTCTGAGCATGAACAGCGGCCAGAAGCGCGCTTGTCGCATCCGGGAAGACGACGAAGAACGCGTCCCCCGCGGTCTCGACCTCGGTGCCGCCCCCGCGGCTGATGGCTTGGCGCATCAGCTCATGGTGGCGCAAAAGCACATCCGAGTAACTGGGGCCAAGCCGTTCAAGAAGCGCCGTCGACCCTTCGATATCGGTAAACAGGAGCGTCCGTTCCGACGCTTGGATGTCAGCGCTCCGGTCAAGGAGGGTGGCGGAAGAGCCGTCAGTCATGTCGTTGTCCAGCATTTAGGAAGCCGCGGCGAAAGCTCTTTCCTCGCGCGATCGATGTTTGCACCTTTACCAGCGCGGATCCTCCCGATCCTGCAGCCGCGAGAGCGGCTGCCCAGTCGTCACATCCCAGTCTATCGGCAATCTGCATCCCAGCCAAAGCCATGTCTAGGGCGTTGGGCGGCGGTGCTAAGCGCCCCTGTTTGTCGAAAAGGCGCGCCGAATGGTACCGCAACCATTCGGCCTCGCGTTCACAGCTGGCATCCATGCCTAGAGCGATTTCTTCGTAGAGGTCCCAATATTGGCCCGCATTCGCAACTGATGCCCCGGAGAACATGACGTCTGACAGATCGTCCGGAACCTCGGTTGCTAAGCGCGCGAGGAGGTTGAGCGCTGTTGTCTCCGGGGCCAGCCAGCGCGCAGACCGGCCCGTCGCCAGGATCCAAACCACGAAGCCAGGAACGAGTTCCTGGGGCGCCATTTCATCGGTTAGGGCGAACGGCCTTTCTCGCCCGTGTTCCAGCAGGCCGAACGTAGAATTGCCGGCTCTTCGGGGGCAATGGGCCCAGCTTGGGCTACGCTTCAACCTGCGCGCCAACGTCATCGCAGCAAGTTGGGCGTCTTCGCGTTTTGCGTCCGAGGCGCGAAGCCACGTGAGGGTCTCGGGATCAACCAAGATCCCTGCCGTCGCCAAAATCCGAGACCATGTCCGTTCTGAGTAATGCAGAGCTTCGGTTGCTGCCGCGAGGCTACGGGCGTCTTCCGATCCAAGACGGCGCGCGCGTACCGCCCTGCGCAGCGCGATGCGCACCGAGACGAGGGACAGTGTAAGCGGTGGAAACACCGCATCGGGCCGGAACGTAACGGCGACCTCATCCTCGGAATTGACCGCACCCGATCGAAAAAGCCGGAAGATCGTGCCAATTCCTTCAACGCCAGCGGGCGCACAATCGCATGCGCGCAGCGCCCCCATGCTTGACGCTCCAACAACCCTTGCGCCGTCACGGCGCACATCGACAACTTCGCGAGGCGAGATTGCCTGTTCCTGGGCGAAGACGCCGTCGATCAAAAGAAAGACCGAGAACCGCAGCATCCGGTCGCGATAGAGATCGCCACGGCGCGCGGGTGGTCGAATGACGGCGTTTGGGAGCAATGCCGCAATGTCGGCTCGTGGCGCGCTGGGGCCAAGGTAGATCACCGGAGGTGCATGTGGAGTTTCGCTCATGCGAGCCAACGAAGGCAACGTGCGCCGATCCGGTTCCGATCGATGACAAAACATGCCATCCCTGGAACACGGACGCGGACCACGGGCACGCGCAGATCTGGACGCGTGAGATCAAAGGCAAGTGCTGTCTCGAATCCCGCCGAAACAAGACGCGACAGAATGTGGTCCAGATCGGACCGGAGATCCCATGCGGCAAAGCTCGGAACCGAGCGGAAGTCGTGAAGTGTCGCGGGTTCCAGGGTGTTGTGTATTGCGGCCAGGGTTGCCGATCTGCGCGGCAGCGTCACATCATTGAAGCTGTCGCGGGCGCCCTGGGCAACCGCGACGACGGATTGAGATGCCTCGGAGATTGCGCGCGCGACGGCCACCTCGGCATTCGGGTCGCAGCCGTAGCCGACAAAGACGCGAAGCTCTGGCCCCCGGAGACTTGGATAGCCGGGATCAGCGATCATTGCGCGAAACACGGGGATCGTGACGTCGAGGGTGAGGTCATCGATGAGCACCTGCCGATCGCCATTTGCAGCTGCCAGCAAAGGACCTTCCGTGCTCGCGGGCAATGTCCCCGGGTCGATCCGGCGCCCAGGGGGGCCATCTCCAGGATCCCCGAAGAACTCGCAAAACAGAAATTGGCTTACCGCGTCGCGCTCGATTACTTCACAAAGGCCGTGGATCAGAGCTTCGAGATGCGTATTGCCTGCGGCGAGCCCATTGGTGTCGACCTGGCGCAACACACCATCCTTGGGCGGCGTTTCGACGAGATCGGCGGGGAGCCATCTCTTGGTGCCTTTCAACAGGCAATCGCCTTCTCTCCAACGCACTGTCCTTTGACAGTCCAATGGCGGGCCACTGGGCAGGGTGCACTGGTCGGGATCGACAAAATCCCGCCCCTCTTCGCGCATCTCGCCCAGACTTGCATTCCGAACTCCGCAAACCGAAGCCTCGGCGCTCACCCGTTCGATTGCTTCCATAACCGCACTCGCTTCCGCTTGGGCGGCGCTGGTTCCCTTGCCCATATGGGTCGTTAGATCCGCGGCAAGCGGCGTAACGGCACAAAAAACCGGCTCCCGAGACGTGTCGAGAGCCGATATGTTTGCAATCCGCGTGACCGGTATCCTGGCTGTTACCCCGCGTGCTTTTTGGAGCGTGTCGCGGACGCTGCATACACGCGGTGTCAATAGTGCGACTTTTCTGAAGGGCCCATCGGACCAAGGTCGCGTCACCAGCCCTCGCGGGTCGTCAGAATGCGGCAGATGACCTATGGGGCGCCTTCTTGAGATGCTTCGACATCTTAACCAGGGTCTCCATTTCCTCTGGCTCGAACATGGTGTTCACAATATCCGCATGCTCGTCGGTAAGGTCCTCGGGATCGAGCGCACCCGCTTCGATCAGACGTTCAACGTTGGATTTTCCATCTTCCATCGGAATTCTTCCTCTTAGGTCTTCGTGTTTGGGTTCAGACAAGCCATGCGCCCAGTGCAAACCCTAAGGCGTTAACCTTTCGCTGTCATCCGATTTTGCGCCCTGTCTGTGAGGCCAAAAAAAGAACTCGGCCCATGCTTGCATCGGCCGCATGTTCCGGCGTCAATATGGTTAACGGCCGCCACGAGACATGGGGCTCAATACAATTGGCGCCGGAGCCTGGAGGAACTACCCAAGATGAACGAGCTTGCTGATCCGCGCCTCGCGGCGACCCCTCGATCCGTAATCATGCGGCGAAAAATGGAACTGACCAACGGGGACATGCACGAGGCCTTTGCGACGTTCTGGGCCCGAGATGATCTTGCCGAGGTCTTTCCGGCCTTCCTTGTCCTGTTGCATCAAATCATGCGTGCCTCGGTGCCGCTGATGCGCACGGCCGCAGTGGTTGCGCGGGAACGCGCGGATGGCGACCTGTTGTGCAGGGCGCTGGCGGAATATTACGAGAAGCATTGCGACGAAGAAAAAGACCATGATCTCTGGACGCTGAATGACCTTGAAGCCAGCGGATTTGATCGGGCGGCCGTGCTCGACACGCTTCCGCCGGCCAATGTCGCAAAGATGGTGGGGCCGCAGTACTACTGGCTGCATCATTTCCACCCGGTTATGCTCTTGGGCTACATCGCGGTCTTGGAAGGGTCGCCGCCGAGCTCGGAGCATATCGACGAAATCGCCCAGCGCACCGGCTTGCCCGAAGAGGCTTTCCGAACCTATCGGTTTCATGGCGAGGTCGATCCGCACCATCTGGCCGATCTCGACCGCACCATCGATACCTTACCCCTCGGCAGGCGCGAGATGGGCCTCATCGGTGTCAGCGCCGCGTTCACCGCGGCCGAACTCGCCAAATGCGTTGCCGCGATCTCTCCGTCCGATGCGCCCAAGAGGCAACAGTGAGCCCCGAGAGCCCGCGGCTAGACGCAAGGTATCTTGCCCACGAACAGGCACACCGTGGTGTCGATGGCGAGGTGCGGGTGCAGGTGCCCGACCTCGACCAATGCCTGACCGATCTCGGGTCCGGCCAGGTGGACTTTCTTGACGAACTGGCGCGGATGTCCAGCGGCTACAGCACCGCTGACCGGCTCGCTCTGGTTGATCAACTCATGCTCAGCCTAGAGGCGTTCTACGTGCACCAGCCGATGAAGTGGGCCAAGCACGCGGTCGATCCGATCCGCGCGTTGTCGGGGCTGCGCCGGATCTGCGAGCGGATGGAGGACTTAGAATTCCATACGGCGGTTGCGCGGATCTTCAAGTCACTGCGCGATATACACACGGCCTATGTCTTGCCTGATCCATACCGGACGTCGGTCTGGTTTTTGCCATTCACGCTTCAAGCCTACTTCGACCCGGGAGATGAGACCCCGCGGATTGTGGTCGACGGCACGCTTAAAGGCTTTCCGGTCGAAAGTTTCCGGCGGGGTTCGGAGGTTCTGACTTGGAACGGGCGTGCCATTGAACATGCGGTGCGTGCGATCGGCCGTGAGGAATCGGGTTCAAACCGGGATGCACAGTTCGCCAATGGGCTTCGAATGATGACGATCCGCTGGCTCGGTGGGTCGATCGCCCCGGATTCGCACTGGGTGACCATTGGATATCTTGACCCAATTTCGGAGACCGGGGCCGCGCGGGAATACCACGAGATACGGCTCTCGTGGCTGCAACTGCCTCCGGTCGAGGAAAAGGCCAATGCTCCGAACTGGATGATCCCGCTCCAAGCGGCGATGTTTCTTGAGGAACGTGTTGCGGAGAATCGAAAGGCCGCGCCTGGGGGCAAATCTCGTCACGCCCCGATTTCCCTGGATCGGCGCGGACTCATCGTCGATTCAATTTCGCGGTCGCTATATGAGCGCGCGCATGGGAGTGCCGAGAGGTCAACGGCAGAAGCGAAGGTCCGGGAGACGATCGAGCCGATAGAGAGCAAGCGGCCAGAGGTATTTCAAGCGGGCAGACGCGTGCTTGATGCCTATGGGAAACCCATCGAGTTCGGCTACATTCGTATCTTCAACTTCATGGTCTATCCGGCGAAGGACTTCGCGGATGAATTTGCGCGTCTCTTGAAGGCAGTGCCGAAAGACCGATTGATCCTGGATCTGCGCTCGAATGCAGGCGGCAACCCCCATTGCGCCGAAGAGGTCATGCAATTCCTCACGCCCAAGAAAATCGACCCATTGCCGTTTGAGTTTCTGGCGACCCCCGGGGCGGATGTCTGGCTTCACGGGAAGAACCCAGAGGACGACCCCGATTTCGGGCGATGGGGCCCACTGGTTCGCGACAGCGTCTACAACGGGTTCATGTTCTCTCCGTCACGAACGCTCACAAGCTCAGAAGACGCCAACTCAACCGGCCAGATCTACTTCGGTAAGGTGGCGCTTTTGGTGGACGCCATCACATACAGTACCGGAGATATTTTCACCGCGCTTTTCAAGGATCATGAGGTGGGGCCCATCATTGGAATCTCGCAGGTCACCGGTGGCGGTGGTGCTGACATGATGGAGCATTCCGAGATCGTCGAGCGCGCGCCCGAGGAATCGGGCTTTAGGGATCTGCCCAAGGGCGCAAAGATGCACCTCGCGCTTCGGCGGTACCTTAGGGTCGGTGCGGCTGCAGGTATGCCCGTCGAGGAGGCCGGCGTGCCGGTGGACTATTACCATCCTCCAACGCTCGAGGACTTTCGTAACCACGACAGCGATCTAATGCGTTCGGCGCTCGGTGCCTTGGAGAACGACGCCCACGCAACACCCGCTACTTAAGTTTTGGCGCGGCATAGCCCGAGAGGACACGGAGAAGCTTTACGGCCGTGCCTATGTCGTTCTCGATGACAGTGAGAAATTCCTCGGCTCCAATTCGAAGCGCGCGAACATCCTTGTCCGCACGGAGGCTCAGCGAGCGGCGACGCCCATTCAACAGGGCCAACTCACCGATGAGGATCCCGGGCTCTATCTTGGCGAAATGTTCTTCGCTTCCGTCGCTGTGCGGAACGAAGAGCTCTGCGGTGCCCTCGGCGATCAAATAGGCCCCATCGAACGGCTCATCGCCCAACGAAAAGATCAAAGTTCCCGCGGGAGCGTCGTACCACCGCGCGCCGAAGGCGAGGAGCTGAAGCTGTTTTTGCTCAAGATCTCGGAACAGCTCACAGCCCTCGAGTAGGGCGATCTTACGAGTGAGATCCACGCTCGCCGGATTGGCCGCGGTTTTTGGCTCACGCTGCTCCGCGTCAGCGCTCACAAGCTGCGTGTGCCGGATCTCGTGGACCTCATCAAATTGTTCGCGATCCTCGATCGGGCACTCAAGGTGAATGAATGTCGTTTCGGGCAGGATTGTCCTTAAACGCTCGAAGACCAAGCGGCGATCCTCCGGGACAAGGCTCGCCATCGCTTGGTCCAGCAAAAGTATATCGGGTTTTTTGACCATGGCGCGCGAGAGTTCCAGGGCTTCTGTGAGCGTAGCGGACAGGTTTGCTCCGCCGATGTCGGTCGGAAGTCCCGCAAGCAACAAGTAGATGTCCCGTGCCAAACCGGCGTCTCGAACCGCACGGTCGACGAGTTGCCTAAGCTCACCCGCCTTTGGTCCCGATCCCGTGCGAAGCTTACCGAAAATCAGGTTCTCGAAAACCGAGAGCCCCGTGATAAGCTGCTTCGGCTCAAGCGCTGAGAGGAGCTCCGTGAGGCTCTCATCGAGCAGCCTGGCCGCCTCGGGTCTGAGCGCGACAATCCTGTCCTTCATATCGCTGGGAAAATCGACGCCAAGCTGATCGGCAGAAATGCTAAAGGGTATGACCAGAAGCTGGGCAACATCGTCGTCAGAAAGTCCATCAATTCGGTCTGCGGTCAGGCGCGGAAGCAAACCGGTACATGCGCTGTAGTCTTTTGAGCTGAGGCCAAGTCTCTGAAAAAGCGGGTGTTTTATTCCATCGACACCGAAGATCCGTTGCAACAAATCGATCAGGTCATGCGTAAGCATCAACATGTCACGCTCCAGTCCAAGCTTTTGCAGCAAGGGTCGGAACTCGGCCTGGGCAAGCAGCTCGGCCTTTGAGACCGGACGCTGTGGAACGGCAAAGAAGAGATTTGCCGCAATTGGAAGGCCGTCAATATAGGCGCGTTTGTCAAAAGCCGCGTAGGCGTCCGGCCAGGGTGAATTTGCGATTGTTTGCGAAAGCGTACCCCGGAGATCGGCGAGCCTCGCGGCAAGGCCCGGATCCACCGCCTCCGGGACGTTTAGGTCCAGAGCAACACGCAAGATGGCGCCCCTTGCATCCATCGCTTCAAGGAGATCGAGCCAAAGTGCCGTTGCGCTATCTTTGGCAAGATCTTCGGTCGGCGCGTCGCCTGGCCCGCGCGCATCCTCGACTTCGGGCTTGGGTGGGCTCGCCAGAACTGGAAGCAAAGCGTTCTCGCCATAGGTGCCCTGGTGGACAAACACCCGCGGTCCTGCATAGCCGATCCGTCGCGAAATTGTTGTCTGGGACTGCGCGGCGAGGGGTTTGCCGGCAACCCGGATCTGGCCAGTCGCCGGAAGCCGTTCGCGCGTGATTAAATCTGCGAGGGCTTTTATCGTCTCCTCGTTGTCGACGTCAAAGCCGACGCGCGCGCCCTGCGGCACGGTCAGCGTGAGATCCTTGAGCAACGGGGCGCCATCCTCTCCGAGGACGGTGGCATTCGCGAATTCAATATCACCTGAGAGGCTTTCATCGATCCTCTGGGCCGGGCCGTCTGGATCCGTTTCTGGCAGCATTCCGTCCGGCGCGAAGCGTTCGGTTATTGTCAGGTACCGGATACCGGTCTCCTGGACCTGGTTGTAGTATGTTAGAAGTTCCTTCCATGGCGCCGCGAGGTCTTTATGTGCGGCGAGGGCGGCGACCAACGCACCGACGGTCAGGTCACCTTGGATGGTGAGGTAGCCGCCGAAGGCAAAGAACATCAGCGGGGTCAATTGCGTGATGAAGTTGTTCACGAACTTCATGAAGAACTTCTTCTTGTAGATCTCGAAGCGGATCGCCGCGAGCTGTGTAAGCCGATCAGAGATGCGAAACGTCCAAGAGTGAAGTCCGCCGCCTCGGCGCAGATGCACGGCTCCTTCAGCACTTTCGCCAATGACGGTGGCAAACTTCCGAACCTCTTTGACCCGTTCCCGCGACAACAGGTTTATCCGTCGCTGCATCCTGGGGATCAGCCATGCCTGGAGCGGAATTAGCGCGGCGGCCGCGAGGCCGAGCCACGGGCTTTGGACCATCAAAAAGCCAAGGATCGTCAGCATCTGACCGCCCTGAAACAGGGGCTGCGAGATCGCGTCGCCCATCATCCCGCCGAGAGCTTCGGACTCAGAAGTCACCATTGAGACGAGCTCGCCCTGGGATGTGCGCTGGAAATAGAGTGGCGGGAAGCGAAAGAGCCGCGTCGTCAACATGTAGCGGAAGCGCTTAAGCATGCTTTCGGAAAGCATGCCCTTCATGGTGTTGAGCCGCATTTTCATGAGCCCCTGGACAATAATGGTCACCAGGAGTGCCGCGCAGAGGATCGCCAAGAAGGATACCTGCGAAATCGTGAGGCCGAGAACAACGACCGTTGGATTGCCTGCGCCTATGGCCCCGTTGATGATCTGTTTTGGGATCTCCAAAGACAGGTACTGGATGGGAAACAAGACTGCGGTAACGGCCACGAGCTTGAGTTGCTCGAGTTTTGAGTGCTTCCAGATGTAGGAGAAGAGTGTCGGTTCTATGGTTTGGACCGTCGATTTGATTGCCGGTTGATATATCCCTTTTTGCAGGTCCGGCAGCGCACACCTGCATGCTTAGAGTGAAGGGTAGCATCCTGGGGGCAAAGGAGGGAAGACAGCACGGGCACGGCTGTTGATCGGATGAGATGTCGGTGTGAGGGCCGGTTGTTGTCCTTTGCGCGATCGACTGGGTTGCGCTGGATCTGTCGCTGAAACGATTGATGCCTCAGCCGGGTAGGTCTTGCGGTCTGGCTGGCGTTCATCGGGCCTGAGTTATTCAAGAAGATAATAGGTGCCTGCGCGCGTCCCTCTGACAGCGCCCCAAGCGCGACAGCTGGCCATACTGACGGGCTTGCGGCCCGAAGCCGCGCGGGTTTGGACACCCGGTGGCTTGCCCGCGGCCATCGAGCCGGTGAGTGGGTCATTTCGATGACATAAGCAACCTACGGCACCGGATGCGGTCGGTCCGCGGGACACCAACGATCGCGCGCCTGAATAGCCGGTACGCTTTGTTTCAGGCCTTGACGCGACGGCGTCTGCGACCGGGTCATCGCGACACAAATAGGTATTCGAATACGACCGGGCGCGAAACTTGGGATACGCAGTGACATTCGCTTCCTCAATCAGTGCGCTCATTCAGGCGATCTTTGGCTTGATTGGCCAATGGCGCCGAGCCGCGCTGGCGAGCGCAGCGGCCAAAAAGCTGAGAGGAAGGTTTCAGGCGTCCTAGCTTGCGCTGGGCGTGTCTGGTTTTTCGACGGATCCACCGGCGTCGACCCAGCTCGAGAAGCCATCTCTTAGGTGCTCTGCGTCAAATCCCATGTCCTTCAATGTCGACACGGTTAGGGCGGAACGCCAGCCCGACGCACAGTAAAAAACATACCGGTGGCCGTCCATTGCGAAGACCTCCTTATGGTAGGGGCTTTCAGGATCAACCCAGAACTCAACCATTCCGCGCGGCGCGTGCACGCTGCCCGGAATGAAACCGGTTCGCTGACGCTCTCGGATATCACGGATATCGACGAGGACCACATTTGGCTCCTCGATTATCTCCTTGAGCCCTTTGATATCGATCTCGTCGATCCTGGCGCGGGCATCGGCCACCATCTGTGCGGACGTCATCCTTAGTTTGGGCATCGTGATCTCGTGTGCTGATATTTGGAACAGTGGTCTTGAATTCCGGCGCGAACGCGGGTGCGATGGTGCGCAGAGCGGCGTGGGTTGATTGTTACACTCTATGGATGCCAATGGACGTATGACAGCAAAAGATCCGATCTCATTGTGGGACATATCCTCGGCGGAGCCCGACGTCTCCGGGGACTTGCCGCAGACCGGATTGCTGGACGTGGCGATTATTGGCGGCGGGTTTACCGGGCTGTCGACGGCGCTTCACTGTGCCGAGCAAGGGTTCTCAGCGCTCGTGCTGGAAGCAGAACAGATTGGTTTTGGCGGATCGGGACGCAATGTCGGCTATGTCAACGCCGGGGTCTGGTATCCCCCCGCAAAAGTGCGCGAGTCGCTAGGAGACACCTACGGCCCCCGGTTTGTGGCGCGCTTCGGCGAGGCCCCCGACTATGTTTTTTCGCTCATCGAGAAATACCAGATCCGCTGCGAGGTGACCAAGACCGGGACGATCCACGCCGCCCACGCACCAGCGGGTTTTGACGACCTTCGAGCGCGCCACGAGGAATGGCGCCGCTTGGGCGCACCGGTCGATCTCCTCGACCGCGATGAGGTCGCCTCCGCGACCGGCAGCAATGCGTTTTTTGGCGGCCTCCTTGATCACCGCGCGGGCACCATCAACCCAATGGCCTATTGCCGGGGTCTGGCCCGGGCCGCACGCGCCACCGGCGCCGAAATCGCAACCGGAGTGCGTGCAACCAAACTTCGGCGCGACGGCGGGCATTGGCGCGTCGAGTCCACAAGGGGCCCCGTGACGGCAAAGGCGGTTGTTCTTGGCACCAATGCCTACACCGATGATCTTTGGCCGGGCCTGTCGAAGTCGTTCACGACGATCAACTATTTTCAACTCGCCACCAAGCCGTTGGGCGATGCGATCGCGACTATTTTGCCGGGTCGCCAGGGCCTCTGGGATACCGGAAAGGTGATGTTCTCCCTGCGCCGTGATGTATCCGACAGATTGCTGATCGGATCCATGGGCACGGTGGTCGGATCGGCGCTAAGCGGGTTGTCTTACCGCTGGGCGAGACGGAAGCTCGCGCGTCTTTTCCCCTCGCTTGGCCCCGTAGACTTCGAGAAGGCTTGGCACGGACAGATTGCGATGACACCAGACCACCTCCCGCGCGTCCATGTCCTGGATGACGGGCTTTACACGGCGATCGGCTACAACGGGCGTGGGATCACAACCGGCACGCTGTTCGGCCAGGCCATGGCGGACCTTTTGGGCGGGATGGATCCCGCGGAGCTGCCGCTGCCGCTGAGTAGCCCAAGCGCCGTGCCGGCGGCGTCCTTGAAGTCCAAGCTCTATCAGAGCGCGTTCGTTGCAAATCAACTGTTTAAGAGCCTGTGATGTCACTCGCAGAGACGGCCGTCCGCGTTGGTGTCGACATCGGCGGAACATTCACGGACATCGCGCTTACCCACGCTGGCGAGGTTTCGACAGTCAAGGTTCTGACCGACTACTCGGAGCCCGAAGCCGCCATTCTCGAGGGAATCGCGCGCGCTGCGCGTGATGCGTGCGTTGCTGTGTCTGATATTTCGCAGATCATTCATGGCACGACGCTTGTGACCAACGCGCTGATAGAACGCAAAGGTGCCAAAACGGCGTTCATTACCACTGAGGGCTTTCGCGATGTGATCGAAATGCGCTCGGAAAACAGGTTCGAGCAATACGATCTGAACCTGCAATTGCCGGACCCCCTCGTCCCGCGCCAGCACCGTTTTACGCTAAAAGAACGCGTCGGTCCTGGCGGTGAGATCCTTTTTGCCCTTGAGCCAGACAAGGTCGACGCGTTGGTGCGGGAGGTTCTGGAGGCGGATTTCGAGGCGGTCGCGGTGGGGTTCATCCATGCCTACGCCAACGATGCCCATGAGCGGATGGTCGAAAATGCACTGCGAGCAGCGGCACCCGACCTCTCTGTGTCGATTTCCTCGGTCATCTCGCCTCAGATGAGGGAACTTCCGCGGTTCAACACGGTTATTGCGAACGCTTATGTGCGCCCCCGCATGGCGCGGTATCTGGGCCGACTGGTTGCGCGGCTCCGAGCGGCCGGGATGACGGCGCCCGTTTTCATGATGCACTCCGGTGGAGGATTGGTGTCGGTTGACACAGCTGCGGCCCAACCCGTGAGGCTGCTGGAATCGGGGCCAGCAGGTGGCGCCATCTTCGCCGCTGACATCGCGCGAGCACACGGTGAGGGCAACGTCCTTAGCTTTGACATGGGTGGCACGACCGCCAAAATCTGTCTGATTGAAGAGGGAATGCCGAAGACCACGAGTACCTTTGAGGTCGCGCGGACGTACCGGTTCAAGAAGGGCTCGGGCATGGTTGTGTCGACCCCTGTGGTCGAAATGGTTGAGATCGGTGCTGGTGGCGGATCGATTGCCACCCGTGACGACATGGGCCGTTTGCAGGTTGGGCCGCGTTCGGCCGGATCCGAGCCCGGGCCCGCTTGTTATGGTCGGGAGGGCGTCGAGCCAACAGTGACGGATGCGAACCTGCTCCTAGGCCGGCTTGATGCCACAAATTTCGCAGGGGGCTCGATCCCACTTTCGCCTGAACGGGCTGCGGACGCGGTAGATCGCCTCGGTTATTCGTCTGATGATGCGGCCTTTGGGATTACGGAACTTGTAGATGAGAACATGGCCAACGCGGCCCGCGTTCATGCCGTGGAGAACGGACGCGACATTGAGCGCTTTACGATGATCGCCTTTGGCGGAGGGGCGCCTTTGCACGCTTGCCGACTTTGCGAGAAACTCGGGATCCACGAGGTGATAATCCCGCCCGAAGCGGGCGTCGGCTCGGCGGTTGGCTTTCTGAGGGCATCGTTCAGTTATGAAGCGTCGCGCGGGCTCTATCAGTCTCTCGACAGCTTTGATGCAAATCTCGTCAACCAGACCCTCGCGGAGCTGGAGGCAGAAGCTCGATCCTTTGTTCAGGAGGGCGCGCGCGGACAGGAGGTGCTGCTCCGGCTGATTGCTCAGATGCGCTACTCGGGTCAGGGCTGGGAAATCCCGGTGACAATGCCACGACACAGAATTACGGAAGCGGACCTCTCGGAAATACACGGCCTTTTTGAGGCGGCCTATCGGCGCTTGTTCGGGCGGACGATTGATGATTTGCCCGTTGAGATCACCAACTGGCTCATGACCGTGTCAACGGCCTTGCCGCCGCCGCGCGCGGTGCCTGGACATCGGACTGGGTCCAAAGTGCGCGCGCCCCGACAGCGGAGCTTTTTCGACGCGCGCGAGCGCAGAACGGTTGAAGCTTGGGAGGTGGACCGGGCGGATTTGGGCGCCGGGCAAATGATCGATGGGCCCGCTGCCATTGTCGAGGAGAACACAACCACGATTGTAACCTCCAGCTTCATTGCGGTGACGCAAGAGGACGGTTGCCTTCGCCTCATTCGAAAGGCGGTTGAATGACCGACGCTCAGTTGGACTTTCAAATCATGTGGAACCGCCTGATCGCAGTGGTCGAGGAACAGGCAACCACGCTTATCCGCACCGCGTTTTCCACCTCGGTCCGCGAGGCGGGAGATTTGTCGGCTGGGTTGTTCGATAGGCGCGCGCGGATGATGGCGCAAGCGGTGACCGGCACGCCTGGCCACGTCAATGCAATGGCCGAAAGCGTGAGCCATTTCGCCGCGAAGTTCGGGGCTCAGTCCACGTTCGATGGGGACGTGTTCCTAACGAATGATCCCTGGCAGGGAACGGGTCATTTGCATGACATAACGGTCGTAACCCCGGTCTTTCGAGGCGGCGAACACATTGGGTATTTTGCTTGTACCGCTCATGTCGTGGACGTAGGCGGTCGCGGCTTTGGACCGGATGGCCGCGAGGTTTATGAAGAGGGCCTGCTCATCCCGATCGCGAAATTCGCAGAGCGAGGCGAGGTGCAGGCTTTGCTCATCGAGATGATCCGCGCCAATGTTCGAACACCTGATCAGACCGTTGGCGATATATACTCCCTCGCGGCCTGCAACGAGGCCGGGAACCGGCGGCTTGCGGCGATGATGGATGAGTTCGGGATCGACGACCTGGAGGGGCTTTCGGACTACATCATCACCACGTCCCTGAATGCGACCCGCAAGGCGATTGCGCGGGTTCCGGATGGAACCTATGCCCAGGTGATGGAAGTAGATGGATATGACGCGCCGGTGCGCATGGAGGTTAGGCTCGATGTCGCCGGGGATAGGCTGACGGCAGATTTCGCTGGAACTTCGGGGCCGTCGGCCTTTGGGGTCAACGTTCCCGAGGTCTACACCCGCGCTTACGCCTGTTACGCCCTCAAATGCGCCATTGCGCCCGATGTGCCTAACAATGCAGGCTCGCTCGAACCCTTTGACATTACGGCGCCTGAGGGATGCATTCTGGCGGCCAAGCGTCCCGCACCGGTCTCTACACGGCACGTTTTGGGTCATCTGGTTCCAGACGTTGTCCTGGGTGCATTGCACCAGGCGATGCCCGGAGTTGTCCCGGCCGAAGGTGCGTCATCACTTTGGAACATCCAGATCTCGGCACGCCCGGTTGACCCGAAAAGCGACCTGCCCAGCCGCGAAGTCTTGATGTTCAATTCCGGCGGGACGGGTGCGAGACCCGGGAGTGATGGGCTTAATGCCACCGCCTTCCCCTCTGGCGTCTCAACGATGAGTGTCGAGGCTACAGAACATGTCGGGCCCATCACGATTTGGCGCAAGGACCTGCGTGAAGGCTCTGGTGGGATAGGTATGCGGCGCGGCGGGTTGGGCCAGGTGATTGAGATCGAGCCTCGCGTTGGCTACGAATTTTACTTCAACGCCATGTTCGATCGTGTCGCGCACCCTGCCCGAGGCCGGGAGGGCGGCGGTCCCGGAGCGCCAGGGCGCGTAGAGTTGTCAGATGGCACGACGCTGCGCTCGAAGGGGCGTCAGGTGGTCCGGGCAGGTGAGAGGCTGCGGCTGAGCCTGCCTGGAGGCGGCGGCTACGGCGTGCCAGGCAACCGCGACCGGGCGGCGATCAAGGCAGATCTTGAAGCCGGTTACCTGACCTTGAACGAGGCGCGGGAACATTATGGATACGAAGACTAGGAGCAAGACATGAGCAATGGTCCCCTCGCCCTTGTCACGGGCGGCGCGCAAGGAATTGGCTATGCCTGCGGAGAGGCCCTGCTGCGAGATGGCGCACGGGTCATTCTGGCCGATATCGATGCGCAGGGCGTGGCAGGCGCGGCCACGTCGCTGGGTGCTCTGTCAAGCGAGGTTTGCGACATGGGGGACGCCTCTGCGGTCGCCGCGATGTTTGCGCGGATTGAAGAAGAGCACGGACCCGTCGAAGTTCTCGTGAACAATGCGGGGATCGCGATGCCGGACGACTTTCTGAGTTATCCCTTGGAAAGCTTCGAACGCGTGATCGACGTCAACTTAAAGGGGGTGTTCCTCGCGACCCAACGCGCGGCGCGCGCCATGGTCGAGCATGGGATCAAAGGTACCATCGTCAACATGTCCTCGATCAACGCCCAAGTCGCGATCCCGGCTATTCCCGCTTACTGCGCGTCCAAGGGCGGTGTAATGCAGTTGACAAAGGTGGCCGCGCTCGCCCTTGCCGGCCACGGGATCCGTGTCAATGCGGTCGGGCCAGGGTCGATCGACACCGCGATGATGGCGGGTGTCAACGCAAACCCAAAAGCCTTTGATATGGCGATGTCGCGCACACCGCTGGGACGGCCTGGGACGGCGCGCGAGATCGGTGATGTCGTCGCGTTCTTGTGCTCGGATCGGGCGAGCTACATCACGGGGGAGACGATCTATGTGGACGGTGGCCGCCTGGGGCTCAACTACGTGATGAGCTGATCTGGTTATTTCAGAGCAATCCGATCGGCCCGGGATGCGGCTTTAAGACAAACCGGGTCTGTCGCTTAGGCGCCAGCGCGTGTGTGGGAACGGCGAAGTGCGTGGACCCGCTCGACCCTTGTGTCACGCCCAAGTCGGTGTCTGCCCGAGCAGCGCAGAGCCCGCTGCACGGATCCGCTTGGAACCCGAGAAATCCAGCTTTGTCCGTGCCGCCCGAAGCGAGATCTGGGCACCCTTGTGGTCGGGTAGACGGACCCGTCCCCTCGTCGACGGGCTCTGGATCGTCTGGTTCGTATATCAGTGCTGTTTGCCCAATCAGGCCAACAGCGCTCGACGAACACTCGCGCCCCTAGGTCCCCGAGGGCATTTCAAACTCGCCGACGCTGTCGCTTACGTCGATCTCTGTGTTCCGGAGAACTTGGAGTTGAAACGCCGAAATCGCTCGAGAGGCTCTGGGACGGTCCGCGCACTGGATCTCGGATCGGACACATGCGCCCGACGCCGCACCTCATACGGTCCTAGCTGGCGGCGACTAGGCGGAGGTTGAACTCGGCGTGAAGAAAGGGCTCGCTGACGTGGCCGCTTAACGCGTATCCCTTCGGGAACTCTTCAGCTGGGCGCTCCACATAAGTCATCACGAGATCGTCTCGAACTCCGAAGACTGTATCCTCGTCGAGGTAGGGATCATCGTCAGCGAACACCTCGCTTACGAGGTCTCGATACCCCTCAGCCTTGACGATGAAATGGAGATGCGACGGCCGCCAGGCATGGCGCCCCGAGGCACGCAGTATGTCACCCACGGGACCATCGGTGGGCACTTCGTAGCTCACCGGCTTGACCGTGGTGAACCCGTAGCGTCCATCGGAATTGGTGTGCTGGATCCCGTGGAAGGAGTACGTATCCTGCTCGGGGTCCTGACTTGAGTAGAGGCCGTTCGGCGCCGTTTGCCAAATGTCGAGCTCGGCGCCCGCGATTGGCATCCCATCCGGTCCGCTCACCGTGCCGGTGGCGAGCAATACTTGCCCTGGGTAGTGACGCTTCATGTCAAAGCCAAAAGGGATTTCGGGAGAGCCCGTTATGTGGAACGGACCAAGGACAGAAGAGCTCGTGCCGCCTTCCACTGTATTAATCATGTCGACAAGCGAAGACAGGCCCAAGACATCGGAGAGCAGCACGAACTCGTGTCGGTCCTTGGTTGTGAATTCGGTCATCCGCTCCAGAAAATCAATGGCCTTGTTCCACTCCGCATGGGTTAACTCGACGTCCTTGGCGAACGCATGCAGGTGCAGCGCCAGCGCGCCGATGATTTGGCGGAAACGTGGGTCCGTGTCGTCACTGAAATAGCTTTGGAAGACGTCAGTGATCGTGTCGGCAGTGACGTTTCGCATGGCTCAATTCCTAGTTGAGGATGGCTGTGCTTAGGGCGGGAAACCGGA
>JBCCKB010000012.1:0-19373 GCA_039027595.1 Pseudomonadota bacterium
AACCGGATCAATGAAATCAGCTTCAATTCCTCCCTTCTTAGGGAGTTGCGCGCCATTGGGTTTGCCAAGCGTCTGATTGCCAGCGACCAGATCAAAGAAAAAGCAATGAAGGACGTCCTTATCCACATGATCGCCGACGACAACCTAATGACCTCACTCAGCGTGGCCACAAAGCTCGTGCCAACCCCAATTGTGCTCGGCGAGCTTAAAGAGGCTGGTCAGGCCGCCGCGAGCCGGTTTCTCGACGCCCATAAAGCTAAGCTTGGTGCTGAGCCCAGTGTGAACCTAGAAGAGATGTTCGGGTGAAGAGCGTCACCCCGTCATGTCCTTCCAGAATATAGTGACAGGGTCCGTGCCAGGATCATGCACGAGTGACCTTCGGGCCCTCACTCGCCCGCGAGCCGTGTCGGCTGGGGCACTTCTTCTATAGGCGGTGAGCTTGGGTCCTTGGCGTTCGGATAGACAAGGCCGGCGGATATGATGAGCTTCGCGGCGTCCTCAACCGCCATGTCGAGTTCCATCACCTCATGGCGCGGCAAAAAGAGCAGGAAACCCGACGTTGGGTTGGGTGTAGTTGGCAAAAATACAGCCACTTTCTCATCGTCGCCATCGATCTTTTCGTCGATTTCGAACTTCGCAGGCGACGAAATGAACGCGATCGCCCAGATGCCCTTTCGAGGGTACTGTACCAAGCACGCCTTATCGAAACTCGTGTCGGCCTGCGTAAAGACCGTTTCGGCGATTTGTTTGAGCCCGCCATAGACCGAACGGACGACGGGCAGCTGCTCAACAAGCCCCTCGGCCCAGACAATAAGCGACCGCCCGATAATACCCTTCGCGACCCAGCCCACCAGGACCGTGAAGATCAAGAAGAAGATAACGCCAACGCCACGCAGATTGATTCCGATATACTGCTCCGGAAGGAACCGCTGCGGCACGAAGGGCAGCACCCAACCGTCGATCCAGCCCACGATCGTCCAAATCAGCCAGGCTGTGACGCCGAGTGGGGCAATTACTATAAGGCCGGTGAGAAAACTCGCCCGCAATCCCCCCAGGATCGGGTGGCGCTTTCGTTTCTTCCGGTCAAGATCTTCGAAGGGTGTCGTCATGGTCCGTGATGTGTTCGGAGCAAACTAGAAGCTAGGGGCTTTCTTTGGGCCTTACAATGGTCAGCCCGGGTTCTGGGCCCATTCTGAGCGTAGGATGCAAATCTCGCGGGCAATTTGCGCACCGAGACGGGCGTTGTTGAGCACAAGCGCTATGTTAGACGTAAGCGTATCCCCTTTTGTGTCCTCGGCGAGTCGACGCAAGAGGAAAGGGGTCACCTCTTTCCCGGTAACCTGTTTTGCGGCTGCCTCATCCAGCGCCCGCTCGATCAAAGGGGTCAGTGTTTCCCGCGGGATCTCATCTGGTTTGGGCACGGGGTTCGCGGCCAACTGACCGCCAGGAATGCCAAGATGGCCACGCGTGACATGCGCAGTTGCAATGTCGCGCGGCCGATCGATGCGCAGCGGCGCCTTGATGCCGGAACTACGAGACCAAAAAGCCGGGAACTCGTCCTGACCGTAGGCAATCACTGGAACGCCAAGGGTTTCAAGGACCTCTAGAGTCTTTGGGATGTCCAGAATGGCCTTTGCGCCAGCCGCAACCACCGTGACTGGGGTTTGCGCCAGTTCCTGAAGGTCGGCTGAAATGTCAAAGGTCGTCTCAGCGCAGCGATGAACCCCGCCAATTCCGCCGGTGGCGAAAACCTCGATCCCGGCAGCGTGCGCCGCAATCATGGTCGCGGAGACGGTGGTTGAACCTGTCTTGCCCATGGCAGCGGCAACGGCGAGATCGGCCCTCGAGAGCTTTGCCACGTCTTCCGCCAGTGCCAACACTTCAAGCTCTTCCGCCGAAAGCCCGATGCGGATCTTTCCTCCAAGTACGGCGATGGTCGCTGGTTCCGCGCCACCGAGACGCACGGCGTTTTCTACGGCCACGGCTGTCTCTAGGTTTTCCGGATAGGGCATCCCGTGGGTGATGATCGTGGACTCAAGGGCAACAACGGGCCTTGCCTCGTTCAGCGCGCGGGTCACGGCATCGGTGGGGTAAACGACCGGTATCACGCCAGCACGTCGCCCGATACGTAGCTCGCCGCAGCCGCCAGCGCGCATTCGAGAGCCATTTGAGGATCTTGCCCCTCTGTTTCTGCGGCAATATGGGCGGCCATGAGCGTGTCTCCCGCGCCCGTTACGCGCGCTACTTGGACCTTGGGCGGGGTCGCTGTCGTTACCCGATCACGCGTGCAATCCGCGGCGGTACGTCCACCATCGGATACGATCACCCGCGTGGCCCCGTTATCGACAAGGGTTGTGCCCGCTTCAGCCGCCGATGAAAAACGCTGCCCCGCCAAGAGCCCGGCTTCTTCGAGGTTCACATAAAGCACCCCGCGCGGGCAGCCTAGTAGCGGACGCAGGCGTTTCGCTTTGCCTGGCGACGCGGGGGCGACCCGCAGGTCTGTGGCGGTGAAGAGAGGGCTTTCTGCGATCTCTGCCAGAAGCGCCTCGGTCAGGTTTCCGTCCAAAGCAACAAGGCCCGAGTAGGGTTGCCCTTCGGAACCAAGCCGACCATCGCGCAATGGAGCAAGAATGTTGGCTCCGGCCGCCTCGAGGGAATGGGCGTCCGCAAGTGCGGCAACCACTCCGTTTGCATCCTCGATCGCCATATACCGGTCTGTCGGAAGTTCTTCCGAGCGATACACATAGCTGGTTTCGATCCCGAGCCGCACCGATGCCGCCAAGAGCTCCTCACCTTCGGGGTCCCGCCCGACCGCGGATAAGAGGATCGGGGTCATGTCGAATCTCCGGAGTGTCATGGCGATGTTCATTGCGACCCCGCCAGGAATGCGAGAAATCCGCCCAGGCATATCCGAGCCAATCCGCAGCGTGTCGCGCGAACGGCCGATGACATCCCATAGGACCGAGCCGATGCACAAAACGTCACGGGTGCTTCGAGGTCGAGGCGCTGTCATCATGGGGATGTTCTGGCGCCAACAAGACGGAAGAGCAAGAAAACTCAAAGAAGCGCACGTCCTTCGGATAGCTCACGGGAACGCGTAGGTTTGTGATCATGGATACTCGTCAGGTAGCTGATATATATTGGGAAACTTTATATCCGTGACGATGATCATAAATCTGTTGTTCATCATTGTTTGGTGATGTGGTCCCATGTCGCGAAAAGCGCGCCACAACCAACGTGTCCGGTCCAGGATTCTGCAAGCAGCGGGAAAGGTCTTTCGCGCCCACGGTTACGAAAGAAGCAAGATCGATGACATTATGGAGGACGCGGGCCTCACACGGGGTGCCTTTTATGCGCACTTCCCTGCCAAATCCGCGCTTTTGAGCGCCGTCATCGGCGAGCGCGATATCTTCTTGCTCCAACTCCAACAACGCAGCGATGCCGCCCCGGACGCCCTTCGGCTGGGCCTATGCGATCTGATTGCGCGCTTTCTGGCGCCAGCGCATTTTCAGCGCGTCCGGTCGTCTTGGAACCTGCCCATACTTGCCCGGGATGCCGCGCTTGGCGATCCGGCTGCGCGCCTTGCCTTTGAAAGAACGAGCCGTGCTATCTTCGCGGAGATGTCGCGTGGATTTCCAGATCCACCAAAGCCAATGATCTTCCAAGCAGTGCTTTGCCAGATGACAGGAGCCCTGGAGATCGCAGGGGCATGTGCATCGGACAAACTGCGCGCCGATCTCCTGGAGGCCGCACGCGACGCGGCCTGCGCGGCCCTTGAAGCTGCTTTTGGTCAAGAAAACGGATAGTTGTGTCGCGTATCTTGACCCATCGATCTTAGCCCTGGACCCGCCACCATCCAGCAGAGACTGGCGCCTCACAAACCGACGCGGCGAATAAAGCCTGCGGCGTCGAGGGTGGGCTCGGCTTCCTAAGCAACCCCATGCGGCCATCGATCTTCGAGACCTGGGAAAAGACTTGCCTTTGAAAGCGCACTGGTCTAACGCACCGATCACTTCACAGGTGGTGTTCGGGTTTGCGTGGGAGACATCCACGCGGTCCGCCGGTTGTCCTGGGCTCCCAGGGCGTCATGGCATCGCCGAGGCTTGAAACCGGAAAGGACGACACGGCATGGCAGTGCCCGATTTCTCTTTGCGTCAGCTCCTTGAGGCTGGCGTTCACTTTGGCCACCAGACGCAGCGTTGGAACCCCCGTATGGGCGAGTTCATCTACGGCGACCGAAATGGTATCCACATCCTTGACCTTACCCAAACGGTGCCGATGCTTGATGCGGCGCTCCACGCCATCCGAGAAACAGTGGCCAAGGGCGGTAGGATTCTCTTTGTCGGGACAAAGCGGCAGGCACAAAAGCCCGTTGCTGAAGCGGCGGAGAAATGCGCGCAGTACTACATGAACCACCGTTGGCTGGGCGGAACACTGACGAACTGGAAGACGGTTAGTCAGTCGATCCAACGGCTGAAGGAAATAGACGAGCGCATGTCCGATGGCGCCGAGGGTCTGACGAAGAAAGAGCGGTTGGGCATTGAACGCGAACAGGCAAAGCTAGAGGCGTCCCTGGGCGGGATCCGCGAGATGGGCGGCGTCCCCGATCTTCTCTTTGTCATCGACGTGAACAAGGAAGATCTGGCCATTGCCGAAGCCCGGAAGCTCGGCATCCCGGTTGTTGCGGTTGTCGATACGAACTGTTCTCCCGAGGGTGTGGACTATATCATTCCGGGCAATGACGACGCGGCGCGCGCGATAGCGCTTTATTGCGATCTTGCGTCGCGTGCGGCCCTCGACGGCATGAGCGCGCAACTTGGGGCCGCCGGCGTCGATCTTGGCGCGTTCGAGGAGGGTGTCGAAGAAGAGGCACTTGGAGACGCAGAAGCCGCGCCCGCGGAGGCGACGCCAACCGAAGACACCGCCACGGAGGCGGTGGAGACGGCCGAAACGACCGAGAGCTGAGCCTCGTCGTGAAGAAGTGTCGCGGGGTAGGGGGCATCTCCACACCTCGCTGGCGCTGATGACATTAGAATTGAAGGAGATCGAGAGATGGCCGTTACCGCTGCCCTCGTGAAGGAACTCCGCGACAAAACCGGCGCGGGCATGATGGACGCCAAAAAGGCGTTGACGGAAACCGATGGCGACATGGAAGCCGCCGTGGACTGGCTTCGGACCAAGGGCCTTGCCAAGGCCGCGAAGAAATCGGGCCGGACCGCGGCCGAGGGCCTGGTGGCCGTGAAGGTCGAGGGCGGCACCGGTGTCGCGGTTGAAGTGAATTCCGAGACGGACTTCGTGGGAAAGAACGCCGAATTCCAGGCCATGGTCGCAGGTATTTCGAATGTGGCCTTGGGGGTTGCGGATCATGACGCACTGCTTGCCGCGGACATGGGCGGAAAGCCCGTGTCAGAGATTGTAACCGACGCTGTGGCCAAAATTGGTGAGAACATGGCCGTCAGGCGCATGGCCAAAATGGAAGGTGAGCGCGTTGTCTCATATGTGCACAATGCGGTCGCGCCCGGCATGGGAAAGATTGGTGTGATTGTTGCGATGACCGGCGACAATGAGGCCTTCGGAAAGCAGGTGGCAATGCATGTCGCCGCAGCCGATCCGCGCCCGCAGGCTCTCAACGAAGACGCCTTGGACGCTGCCGTGATCGAGAAGGAAAAGCAGGTCCAGATGGAGATCGCGCGCGAATCCGGCAAACCCGAGGCGGTCATTGAGAAGATGATTATCGGCCGGATGAAGAAGTTTCTTGGAGAGATCACGCTTCTCAATCAGCAGTTTGTGGTCAATCCCGACCTCACCGTTGCGAAGGCCGCCGAAGAGGCTGGCGTTGAGATTACGGGCTTTGTTCGGCTAGAGGTCGGCGAGGGGATAGAGGTCGAAAAGGAAGACTTCGCCGCAGAGGTCGCGAAGGCTGCTCAGGGTTAAGTTCACCTTGTAAGTCATTGAAAGAACGGCGCGCCCAACTGGACGCGCCGCCTTCGTCTGTAACATCCGCGCCCTTGGGACAGTTGGGATGAGACTGGGCGCGTCAGTTCGGACATTTTTGCCGGACGCCAGGTCAAAAATGTGACCCGGCGCCGACCCGGTTCCCCGGTTCCACATGGCCAAACCCGATATGACGGTTGCGACCAGCAGATGTTCCTTAGCGAAAATGCCACCACTCATGGAACATACGCACGTTGTCGCCTCTGGAGCGAGATTGCTAGTATGGAAATCCTTACCTCAGGTAATATTATTGCTGAGGTAGAATCGTGCTCAGGTTGTGCTTTCGGGTTGATCAGAGCCCTGCGACACAAAGATCTGTCCCTGAACAGCGGCCCGTAACAGCGCCTGTGCGGACGTGTCTGCGCCAAGTTGCTCACGCGCCAACCGGAGGTGCTTTTCGATTGTTACTTGACTGACGCCCATCAAGCCGGCGATCTCGGAGGCGGTCTTACCAGCGCCGATAAGTTGCAAGACCTCACGTTGGCGCGGCGTGAGCTGACGGGCAAAACGCGTTCTCGGAAGATTGGCGATCTTGAGATGTGCCACCCGATTGAAGAGTTCTATCTCACGGCCATTCTCCGCCCAGATGTCATCCACGGCGTCTTGATCAAGTCTGGCATGGGCGGTGAGGCTGATCACGGCCCGTCCGCAGGGCGGGGTGCGTCCGAGGCTAATTGTGTAGCCTGCGATCACCCCCATCTGGCGGTTGAAGGCAATAACGTCACGCTCACGGGGCTCGAGTGTGGTTTCATCCCCTTGAAAACTGCTCCAGGACGCAGCCCCCAGGTTCGACTGCGCCCATTTCAGCATTGGCGCGTCACGAAATAGGCCCTCCGTGATGAAACGCTGAAGATATGCGGCCGGATGGTTTGAAAGAACCATCATGTCTTCGAGCGGTCCGAGGCCGCCGCGTCCCATCTCGTAACTCAGCCCGTAGATCAATCGGTCAAAGCCGTATCGAGCCATATTTTGGGTGTGCGCGCGCCATGCCACATCGACGGTATCGGCGCCCATGATCGTCTCGAGATGTTCCAGCACCGTTCCCGTTCCCGTTCCGGCGCCCCCTCGGTCCTTCACTTTCGCAAAAGGCCTCTCCCAACGTCTTGGTAACGCGAATCTTTGGGCTTGTCGATGCCATGCCTTGACAAGGGTTGATCATCTCTTTCGCATGCGTCGACAAGGAAGGTGGATTTGGACGATATCGCCATCGTAACAGGGGGCGCGCAGGGCATAGGGGCGTCGGTTGCCACGACCCTGGCCCAGAGAGGCGTGCGCGTGGCGCTTTGGGACGTTGAGCGGACCCTGGCAGAGACCAAGGTGACAGAGCTCAATGACACTCATGGTGATGATAGGGCATTTGCAGTCGAAGCGGATGTCGCCAATTGGGAAAGCGTGGTGGCTGCGCGCGGCGCCACCGAGGAGGCCCTGGGACCGGCCACGATCCTTGTCAATAGCGCAGGCATCGCCGGGCCGAACGGTCTCATCGAGGACTACCCGCTTGCTGACTGGCTTCGGGTGATGGAGATCAATGCAACAGGGAGCTTTCATGTCTTGCGGGCACTGCTGCCGGGAATGAAGGCGCGTGGCTACGGTCGGATCTGTCTTGTGGCATCGATTGCGGGAAAGGAAGGAAATCCCTTGGCCTCGGCCTATTCAGCGTCCAAGGCCGCGGTCATTGGGTTGACTAAGAGTGCCGGCAAGGAATCTGCGGGCCTGGACATTGCAGTGAATTGCGTGACGCCCGCCGCCGCGCGCACCCGCATCTTCGACCAGATGAGCGAAGAACATATTGACTACATGCTTTCGAAGATTCCCAGGGGGCGGTTTCTTGAAGTGTCCGAAGCGGCTGAGATGATTTGCTGGCTTGTCTCAAAGGAGAACAGCTTTGCGACGGGTGGAGTCTTTGATCTCTCGGGTGGCCGAGCAACGTACTAGCGCCAAGCATGATCGCCCTTTGCCGGCGCGGGGCCGTCGGATGTCCCAAGTGAGATTTGCCTGTCAAAGCAGCCCATACCCGCTCCTTGTTTGCGAATTTTTGGTTCCGAGCTACCTCCCTGATGACCGGAACGTCTTTTCAAAGAGGTCGGCATGCGTCACGCTTTATCTGGCCGATGGGCTCACACCTTTGCTGTGGCGCTGGCGATGGCGGGAGCGTCTTTGCACGCGCAGGAACAGCCCTTGTCCGCCGACGCATCTGATCCGGTGCGTATGGGGTGGATGGTCGGCTTCCCACCGCCGCCGGATCGCATAATCACGCAACCCGACGCCAACTATTTTGGCTTTCCGCGGCTTCGTTGGTCCGTTTGCCATCTTCGGGAGGTTCTTCCTACTGAAGAGATCAGTCGGGGTTTGGGGGCCCCAATCCCGCTTCCGCGTCTTGCCCCGGATTTGAAGGCGGAAACCGAAGCGGCGATCGATGCTTTGACATTCACGCCCATAAATGGGGCGGATCCAATGACGTGGGAAGCGTCGCTCGCGGCGAATTACACGGACGGAATGCTGATCCTGCATCGCGGCACGATCGTCTATGAGCGGTACTTCGGATGCCTTGCGGAAGACGGCAAACACGCTGCGATGTCCATGACCAAATCCGTCACGGGACTTCTCGCGGAGATCCTTGTGGCCGAGGGCGTCCTTGACGAGACCCGCCTCGTGCGGGACGTGATCCCCGAGATCGGAAACAGCGCGTTTGCCTCCGCAACCATCCGGCAGGTCATGGATATGACAACGGGCGTGTCATACTCCGAGGACTACTCGGACCCAAACGCAGATGTTTGGCTCTATTCGGCAGCGGCAAGCCCCCTCCCGAAGGCCGAAGACTATACAGGTCCCGATGGGTATTGGGAGTATCTCCAACAAGTGGCTCCCGAGGGCGCTCATGGAGAGGCGTTTCACTACAAGACGATCAACTCGGATATGTTGGGATGGGTAATCTCCCGTGTCACGGAAAAATCCGTCACGCAACTCGCATCCGAACGGCTATGGCGACCGATGGGGGCAGAGCAAGGCGCGTACCTCACGGTGGATGCCAAGGGTGTCCCTTTTGCCGGGGGCGGGTTGACGGCTGGACTGCGTGACCTGGGTCGAATTGGACTCCTGATGTTGGGTGAAGGAGAACTCAACGGGTCTCGGCTGTTCCCGAAAGACGTGGTCGAGAGTATTCGCCTCGGCGGTGATCGCTCTAAGTTCGGCGATGCATTTCCGACACTTCCCGGAGCAAGCTACAAAAGCCAGTGGTGGGTCTTCCACAATGAGCACGGGGCGTTTGCCGCACGCGGCGTCCATGGACAGACAATCTATGTCGATCCTACCGCCGAGATGGTGCTTGTACGTTTTGCGTCGTTTCCTCGGGCGCAAAACGGTCTCATCGATCCCACATCTCTCCCAGCCTATCAGGCCGTCGCCGAGTACCTGATGACCAAGTAGCGCCTTACCGTTACTACCCAGCTACTGCTGCACCTGGTTTACCGCAAGCGTCACGTCCAACACTTCTTCGCTTGCCCCGCGGGCGATGCTGCGGATCGGAGATGCCTCTGAGGCGTCGCCCCCCGAACCGATGCGGATGTATCGATCGTCCGGACAGGTGCCGTTGGAGGCATCGAAACCAACCCAGCCGAGATCCTTTAGAAACAGCTCCGCCCATGCATGGCTGGCCTCATGATCGGCGTCCTCTTCGCTGGAAAAGAGATAGCCGGTCACGTACCGCGCTGGGATCCCGGCAATCAACGCCACGGCCACAAGCGTATGGGCATGGTCTTGGCAAACCCCATGTCCAAGCGCCAAAGCTTCTGCGGCCGTCGTGCCATGTTCGGTCTTCCCAGGAGTGTACGTGATCGCATCCCGAACCCCATGGCACAGCGCATGCGCGCGATCGAGGTCTGCTTCAGGCGATATTCCTTCAATTGCGGAGGAGGCGAGCTCAATAAGTGTGCGTTCCGCCCGCGTCGCCCGTGTGGGCCGCAAGTAGGCCTCGGGGTGGATACGTTCACGATGTCCTCTGAGGACCCCGCCCATATCTGTCGTTTGCACCACGCCTTGCACATTGACGGTTACCGTCTCGACAGGGCCCAGAAGCATTGCGGTCTCAACCCAGTCCCCCGCGCCGTCCCGGAACCCAGACCCCACGGACGCGCCGTCAACGGTCACGAGCCAGTCGACCGCCGCCTGGTTCTCGCATTGACTTGGCCGCAGCCTTAGCGATTGCACGACGCCGCGCATCGGTGGCTCAAACCGATACGTGCTGGAATGCTCAACACGCAGCCTCATCGTGCCTCTCCAGAGAGATAAATGTCGTGGATTAGCCCCGAAAGCGCACGGACCTCTGCAATGATGCGCGTTAGGAATTCGTGCAATCCCTCGTCAAACACATCTTCGATGCCGAGCTCACACAGCTCACCAACCAGGGCGCGAATACGTGTCTGAGCTTCCGTTGAACGGCCGTATCCGCGTGACAACCTGTCGAGGTGCTCCATCACATCTTCCGCAGAGGTGATCAGTGATCGTGGCGACTTACGGTTCAAAATCAGAAAATCAGTGATCTTCGCGGGCGTCATATCGCCGCCGTACGCCCAATGAAATGCTCGATTTGATGACATGGCGCGAAGGATCGTCGACCATTGATAATTATCATAGCCTGAGCCCACAAAATCGACCTGGGGCAGCAAGACGTAGTACTTCACGTCCAACAGGCGCGCGGTGGCGTCTGCGCGTTCTAGCGCGTAGCCGAGATGTAGGAAGTCATAGCCGTCGTTTCGAAGTTGAGTGTCCTCGATCGCCCCGCGCACCAAAGCAGACTGTCGCGTGGTCCAGTCAATTAGGTCCGACAGCGTTAGACGCGAGCGCTCCGTGCGGCGAAGCCCTTGCATCTCTTGGAAGCCTGAGTTCAGCGCATCCCAAACCTGGGACGTCAGCGCGGTACGCACGATCCGCCCGTTTTCTCGGGCCTGTTCGATACAAGCTGCCACGGAGGAAGGATTGTCTTGATCGAAGAACATGAAGCTCTCGATGTTGCGCTGTCTGGGCTCGCCGTATTTTTCCGCAAATGCTGCGGAATGACCGCCGGCTGACAGGATCGATTCCCACTCGTTTCGAAACCCTCCTCCGATATTGGGGATGAGTGCGTTGCGCGCGCCCACCGCCAGAAGACGCGCACCTGTTTCGGCCCGCTCCATGGTGCGGCCGATCCAGAAAAGGTTGAAAGCGGTGCGGCTTAGCATCTCATTCAGCCATCACCCACGTATCCTTAACCCCGCCGCCCTGGCTTGAGTTTACCACGAGCGAGCCCTCGGTGAGGGCCACACGGGTGAGACCGCCGGGAACCAGCTCCACCGTCCCGTTCCCGACAAGACAATACGGGCGAAGGTCGACATGGCGTGGGGCGATCCCCGTCTCGGTAAAGGTTGGGCAGGTTGACAGGGCTAACGTCGGTTGAGCGATGTAGTTCCCTGGCGTCTCCCGGATTTTGTCCGCAAAGGCCGCGACCTGTTCCTTGGTGGACCGAGGGCCTACAAGCATTCCATAGCCACCTGAGCCGTGCACCTCCTTCACGACCAAGTCGGCAAGGTTGTCGAGTACGTACTGGCATTCGTCGGCTTTTGCGCACTGCCAGGTGGGTACGTTTTTGAGAACCGGCTCCTCGCCGAGGTAAAACCGGATCATGTCAGGGACAAAGGTGTAAATCGCCTTGTCATCGGCGACGCCCGCGCCTGGCGCGGAGGCAAGGGTAACCCCACCCGACCGGTACACATTCATCAACCCAGGGACACCCAGCATGCTGTCCGGGCGGAAGCACAACGGGTCGAGGAACGCATCGTCGATCCGCCGATAAATCACGTCAACGCGTTGCGGGCCCTGGGTTGTGCGCATCCAGACGAAGTCTCCTTCGACGAAAAGATCGGCGGCTTCGACAAGCTCGACCCCCATCATGTCGGCCAAGAAGGAATGCTCGTAATAGGCGGAGTTGAAGTGCCCGGGAGTTAGGATCACCACATTTGGTTCATCTGCACATTTCTGTGGGGCAACTGAGCTTAGGGTCTTTCTGAGAAGCCTCGGATAGCTTTCCACGGGCGCGATCCGGTTTTCACGGAATAGGCCCGGGAACATGCGCATCATGATCTCGCGGTTCTCGAGCATGTAGGAGACGCCTGATGGGGTTCGACAGTTGTCCTCGAGCACAAAGAACTCGTCCGGCCCGGTGCGTACGAGATCGATGCCCACAATGTGGCTATAGACATTGCCCGCGGGCCGGATACCCGTAACCGCGCGTTCATAGGCCTCGTTTCGATAGACGAGATGGGCCGGGACGCGGCCCGCGCGGATGATTTCTCCTCGGCCGTAGACATCACAAAGAAACGCGTTGAGCGCCCGAGCGCGCTGCTTCACACCCTGATCAAGGCGGCGCCACTCGTCGCCCGAAAAGACCCGTGGAAACATATCAAAGGGGATCAGGCGGTCGGGGTCTCCGCCCTCTCCGTAGACCGCAAAGGTTATCCCAATCCGGCGGAAGAGGGCCTCGGCCTCGGACTGCTTGAGGCTCCGAAGCTCCACGGGCATGTCGTTCGACCACCCTTCGAGCCCGCGATAGGGCGCGCGCACGCCCTCGCCGGAGAACATCTCGTTGAAATAGGCTGGTTTACGTGTCGCCTCACCCATTGGGCCTACGAAAGCAGAAAGTTCGAGGGGTTGGAAGAGGTTGGGTGTGCAAGGAGGTAGAAACGCATTTGGACGCGCGAATTTAGAGCGGTGCGTGAACAGCGCGGGATATTCCCAGCGCGCCTAGTACCCCTAGGCGCATGTCGATTGCTCAGAGCGTTCGAGCTTGCGTTGATCCTCGAACGAGCTCTATGCGCTAAACCTCATCGATCTCATGCCGCGCCAATGGCCCACCTGACACTCTCGACACGCTTTCCTCAATGGCGCTGTAGTGTTCGACGGCGCTGCCGAAAAAACGGCTTTCCTTGTGAACCGCCCATGTCCACCTTGTCTTGAACATTCCCTGGCGTCGACCAGGGCCCAACGGCCAAGCGAGACCATGACGGGCATCGTTGGATTTTTTGCGTAAAGGACCTGAGGCCAGTGTCGGCACGAGCCGGGCCTGCCTGGCTAGTTCAGGCGAGGAAAGATCTTTGTGGTCTATCTGGTTGCCGTGCCGCTCAAGCGATGAGCTTTCATGATCCAAGCAAGTCGAAGACTTCGCGGGAAAGGTCGGATCGCTCATCGATCCGGTGGAATGAGCCCAAGTCCCCGGAGGTAGATGCCGATCCCGGTTTCCAGAAGATCCTCGGGCGGGAAGGGGCTCTTGGTGCCAGGCGAACCGCGGGCGAAGAGCTCGACGACGCCGTGGCTCATGGCCCAGATGTGGGCCGAAAACATCTGGGGTGGGGGGCGTTTCTCTGTCGGGATATGCTCCGAAAGCTCTACCGCAGCGCGGTGGAGTGTGCTCTGGGCGCGGCTCGCGACATGGGCCAATTCGGGGGTGCGGTTAATCGAGATGCCGCTTTCGAACATTGCCACATAGTGGCCTGGATACTTCCGTGCGAAAGCGAGATAGGCCCGACCCGTGGCCTCGAAGGAGGCAAGCGCGGACGGCTGACCCGACTGAAACGCATAGTCCATCAGGTCCGCAAAAATGTTGTAGCCTTGCCTGGCAATCTCGGCGATCAGATCTTCGCGCCCTGCAAAATGGCGATAAACGGCGGCCGGCGTCACGCCCGCCTTCTTCGCGGCCTCCGAGAGCGTGAAGCCTGTCGGCCCCTTCTCCTCAATCAATGACAGCGCCGCTTCCACCAAGGCTTCCCGCAGGTTCCCGTGGTGATAGCCGCGCTTAGACATGTGCCCCCCAGAGTTCTGGCCCGCCGCAGATCGTCGGATCGGGCGGACCACAGTCTCGCTTACTTTGGTAATCGACCCTTGCGAGAAGCGTCTTTATCGCGGCAATCCGTGCTCGGTACTTGTCATCGGCCAGGATCACGGCCCAGGGCGCATGGGTTGAATGGCTTCTGGTCAGGGTCTCTTCGATCGCTTTGGAATACGCGTCCCAGCGTTTGAGCCCTTCAACGTCAATCCAGGACAGCTTCCACTGCTTCAGCGGATCGCGCTCGCGGGCGAGGAAACGCCGGAGCTGTTCCGCGCGGCCCACGTTCAACCAGATCTTGAGAAGGATCACGTTATCGTCGATGAGCATCTCTTCGAAGCGCGGCACCTGATCGAAGAACGTGACCCTTTGCTCGGGTTTGCAAAACTCGAAGACATGCTCCACAACACCGCGATTATACCACGAGCGATCGAAGAGGGCGATCTCTCCTTGTGTTGGTAGTTCCTTGATATATCTCTGAAAATACCATTGACCCGCTTCGTCCTCGGTTGGTTTTGACAGCGCGACGATCCGTGCCGAGCGAGGGTTCATGTTGAGCCGCATGCGTTCGATCGCGCCGCCTTTTCCCGCAGCATCGCGTCCCTCAAAGAGCACAACGATACGTTTGCCGGTTTCCCTGACATCGTGCTGAAGCTTTACGAGTTCAAGCTGCAACGCGTTCATCTCGGCCTTGTAGGCCTTCTTCTTCATCCAAGTGTCATACGGGTAGCCACCGCGCAGGATGTCCTGGTCGTCGCCGTCCTGAATGGCCTTGCGGATGGTCTTGGGCGCCTCGTCTTCAAAGAATTGCGTGATGGCGCCGTCAAATGGCAGGTTCATGGGCAGTCCTCTCCTGTCCCATGACCCTAAGTGCTCTTGCGGTGTCGGAAAAGGGAGGCGCGCCCAATGCTAGCGACGGCTGGCGTGAAGTTGGTCGCCGCAGCTTGGAAAGGTCTCGAAATAGCCCAGGGGGAGCCAAAGAGCGTTACTTGACCTACCGGTCTGGGCGTCAGACACCATGAACCGGTGCTCGAAGACCAGCTCGCCGTCCGCATCAAGTTCAATGACACGACCTTCCCACGGCACCGTGATCAGAGAATTGCCATTTGGGAGCCGGGCGTGCATCCCTTGTGATTTTGAGTACCAATGGTGACTGTCCGAGGGATGCCGGCGCCAAGTTTCACCGGTCACTGGATCCACTGTAACGATGCTCGATCTCCCGAAAGATGTTGCGTTGTCATAGACTTCTATGGTTCCGTCAGCCATGAAGTCAGGGTCGTGCTGCCGGCTCCAGGGACCCGACTGCCACCACTTAATGTCGAGCGTCTCCGGATCGATCACCGCGACAAGATCGATATTTCGGAGGCTAATCAGAAGATCGCCGGCCTCGAAATTCTCGAAGGCGTCGGCCATCTCCGCGGGGAGCGGCTCGACGTCGTTGGGATGCCAGATATCGGCGGCAATATCGCTGGGCAAACTGGCGCGATGGCGGAAGTCGAATCCATCCGGAATGCGCAAAATCAGGGCGTTTCTCCGTGATGCACTGGCAACATCATTGAGCGAGAGATCCCGAAGCACGGCTCCCGTCGTCGGATCGACCTGCACCATCGATTGAAAATGGCCATTGTGATGCGCCGGACTGAACCATGTCCAAAGGCTCCCGTCATCGGAGAGATGCACCTGGTGGTGGTATTGGCCGTGGTTCTGCCAAATACGGTCACCGCACGCATCGACGCGTGCAATCGTGCCGCTGTCGCCAGTGGGCCCACCCGATGTCACGAGCACGAGCGAGCCATCCGGCAAGGCGACAAGGCCGTGGGTTCGCGGCGTGATTTCTTCCTTCAGGGGCCAGACATGCGCAATAGAGCCGGTCTCATCGATAAGGCGCACCGAATACCCGAAAACCGGGTCTGCGCCGGTTACAACACGGTAGCCTGGGTGGAATGCCTCGGGATTGACCACCCGAACCGGTGTCGCAACTGGAGCCAGGTTGGTTCGCGGAAATTCATCCTCGTCGCCCCAAAGTCCCGTTCGGCGCCACTGGCCCAACTGCGACTTGAGCGTCAAAACCTCTTGGGTGGGCGCAATTCTCAACTCGCGGAACAGAAATCCTCCGGCAAAGCTCGTGGCGCTGACCAAAAGAACCAGGGAAAAAAGTGTAATAAGTCGTTCAATCCATTTCATGTCGTGTCGTCCCAAAATTGGGGAGGGTTTCCTTGTCTGCCTCTTTGCGGTCAGGGAAAATTCGCGCGTATGTCTGGCAGAACGGGCGGAAATAGAGGGCGGTCAAGCTGTGCCACGCTCCCCCGTCTTCTTCGGTGCCGAGACCAAAATCGATGTCTTCCTTGGCCTTGGGCGCGTAGAGCGTCCCCGCCGCCCAATCCCAGCAGGCAAAGACGAAACCCATATTGCGATCCCAGTGCTGCGGCGCCTTGGAATGGTGGATTTGGTGCTGGGCGGGGCAGATAAAAATGTGTTGGAGCCAGACGGGATAGCGCACCCAGACATGGCTGTGGCGAAGGTTGAAGGCCGCCAAGAAAAAGACCGCCAAGAAGACATTCGTGTCAAACACAGAGAAAATCACGGCGCTGTCGCCAAAGGCATGCACGAAGGCGGCGTAACTGATGCCTGTGACAATCGACACGCATGCGGCATCGGTGATTTCCTCCACGGGATGCATCCTTGCGGCCGTGATGGGTGTCATGACCTCGGCGGAGTGGTGCACCTTGTGGTAGTCCCAGAGCCAGGGCACGATGTGGAACACGTAGTGCATGAACCACAGGGTCATATCGGTCAGGATCAGCGTCACAAAGGCCATCAGAAGCGAGATGCCCAGATGCGGGCCAAATCCGTCGCTTGGTGGGCCAAAAGCCCAAGCAAAAGCAGCCCCTGCATTCTCGCTCACAAGCGGCGTCCAGAACAGCACCGAGCCATAAATCCCCGCCCGAAGCATGCGGTTCACGACAAAGAAGGCGAAATCCGCTTGGGTGGAGGGGTGACGAAGCACGGCCATCGGCACGAGCCACTTCACAAGACCAGCGACCTGTAACCGGCCGTTTTGGGCGTTGTGGAGGGTGTAGACCAAAATGGCCACCACCAGGGCTGTGAACTGATATATCAGGCTGAGACGGTCGCCTGGATTGAGAAAGTGCCAAATTGGCGCGATCAGGACGTTGAAAATCACCGATTCGTCGAACATGCCGCCATGCCTGTCCAGTGCCTATGATTGGCGAGATGGCTAGAGCAAGAACGTGGCCAAAAGATGGGGCAAAGGTGCCGGAAACCGTCTCTCTAACGGAGATCCGCTCGGGCCGCCGCCCTGTTGATTGCCGCGATTGCGGCCTCTGGGTCTGCGTGGTGCGGCATGTGACCCACTCCATCGAGAACCCGAAGCTTCGCGGTTTTCACAAGTCGAGAAAAGGGACGCGAGTGGACATCCATCGGCACGGTCTTGTCCTCGGAGCCATGCAGGATCTCGATTGGAAGCGCTAGACGCGCATATCGCGTCTGCATTCTCACCACATATGGACGGAGCGTGTTGACTTGACGTGTGGTTGCGCGAAAGGCCGAGAGCCTAAGCGGCATGTAGGGGCCAATGTGCTCCGCGTAACCCTTGGGCATGGTTTGGGGTGAAAACGAGTTTTCAACGCCGCTCTTGAGCCGGCCGCCAGGAACCCAGGCGCTGATCAGTGGCGCGATGAGCCCGCCACCCAGTGCTGTCCCGTTGCTGCGATAAATCGGTGAGAGCGTCCCGGGCCAGGGCATGGCTACGCCCGCCAAGAGAACCAGGGCCGCCGGATCATGGTCGAGGGCCCACGCGATGGCCACGATACCGCCAAATGAGTGACCAACCACGATCGGACGGTCGGCCCCAAGTTCCCTCGCGGCGGCCGCGAGCACCCTGGCCTGCTCAAGCGGGCTCTCGACCGACTTGGCGAACGCCCGTGCGTGGTTTGGGTTCGTGTGCTCGCTGTATCCCATTCCAGGCCGATCAAAGGCTATCACGCGGTAATTTTCCGCAAGCCGCCCGGCGAGATCGAACGTAAAGTCGCGTGTGGAGCCGAATGCGCCATGGAGCAGGACCACATCCGGACCCTCCCCCATGACCTCGGCATGGATCCGGACCCCCATCACATCGATGAATGTCCCGGCGGCCGGTGTTGCTGCTTCCGCCCGATCCGCGCGATAGGCCGCGCTTGCCCAGGTCGCGGCGACGGCCAGGACGATAAGGAAGGCGATGACGCTAGCTGCTACCAATTTGCTCGAGGTCATAGGGCGTAGACTGGTAGATCTCATTGATCCAGTTCCCATAGAGCAGATGTGCATGGCTCCGCCAACGGTTGAGCGGCATTTTTGCTGGATCGTTGTCAGGATAGTAGTTCACAGGAACCTCGATGGGGGCTCCCGAAGCCACGTCGCGGTCATATTCTTGTTTGAGGGTGTCGCTGTCGTATTCAAAGTGATTGAAGATATAGAGTGCTCGATGTCCAGGGTCCTCGACAAGGCAGGGGCCTACATCGTCCGATCCAAGCAACGTCCTCAGCCCGCTGGCACCTGAGATTTCAATCTCCCGCATTTCAGTCCATCGGCTTACGGGGACCACACAGTCGTCTGAGAACCCCCTCAGATACGGGCTTTGAGGGGCGAGGTTCGTATGCCGGTAACAGCCAAAAGCCTTGGCGCCGAGCATATGCTTGTCCACACCATGGAAGTGGTTGATCATGGCCATCCCACCCCAACACACCCCGAATGTCGATTGTACATTGGTCTGTGTCCAATCCATCACCTCGCGGAGTTCGTCCCAATAGGTGACGTCCTTGAATGCAAGATGTTCGATCGGGGCGCCCGTGATAATCAACCCATCGAAGCGCTCGTCGCGAACTTCGGTGAAGGGGCGGTAAAACTCGGCCATATGCGACGCCGATGTCGTCTTGGTCTTGTGCTCGCTCATGCGGATCAGATGAAAGTCAATCTGCAGCGGGGTCGCGCCGACAAGCCTGGCAAACTGTGTCTCTGTTTGTATTTTCTTGGGCATGAGGTTCAGCAGGCCAATCCGGAGCGGCCGAATATCCTGACGTGCAGCACGCCCCTCTGACATGACCATCACGCCTTCCCGCGATAGGGTCGTAAAGGCAGGCAAAGTCTCTGGAAGCGTGATCGGCATCGTCAGCTCATTCTTGCGGCTTGGCGGGAGATAAGGACTGATGCCTGCGCCGTCCATAGAAGAGATCCGGCTGGGATTGTTCCGTCGCGACCTTGATGATACAACCTTGGGGTATTGTTGAGCGCGATTTTGGCAAAGATTTTGTTGGGGGGATCATGAGAAGCTCCGGATGTTTGTGGTTTTGCGCCGTGACCTTCGCACTGGCCGCGTGTTCGACAGCCCACGCGACACCAAGCGTCGCAGAATTTGGAGCGACTGTTGAAAGGATCACGTCCGCGGATCAAGGCAACGCAGCTTTCAAGACGCTGGGGCCCCGTGTCGCCGATGCGCGTTTGCGGGATTTTAACAGGGAGGGCGTGCGCT
>JBCCKB010000013.1:0-18852 GCA_039027595.1 Pseudomonadota bacterium
CTCTTGGCCTCGACGAGGCCAATTCACCCCCCGGGATATTTACAAAGAGAAGATGCTAGCGGGCGCAGTCGAGGGCTGCGGCGAAGGAGCTGCGGCCCTGATGGGACCCGATCACGCGGGATGTGAGCCCGCCGTCTCGAAATGTAATTGCGAGAAGACGGTTCCAGCTTGGATCTGTGGCAACCATTTCCGGACCATTGCCACAATCGCGGATGCCGCCGGCAATGTCCTCTTCGCCTATTCGATGGTTGGTGATGCCGTGCATTGACGCGGCTTCGACGAGTGTCTCACCCTCCATCCTTACGATCCTGAGGACCTGGGCGAGATGCGGCCGGTCAACATAGGCGAGTTCAACCCGTCCGTCACCATCGAGATCGGCGATGCCCAGCGGTGCCAGCCAACGAAAACGCTGGCCGATCCAGTCTGTCGCGGCGACCATGCCTGTTACGTTGTAGGCGGCAAGGCGCGCGCCTCGGCCTGCGTGGCTTTCGACAACCACCACTTCGGGAGCACCATCGGCGTCGAGATCGGCAATTCTGGGTGCGGTATCTTCGAAAACGCGGTTGTCGGGCAGACGAAGGCGGACCGTCTCGCCTTGGTTGGTCTCGATCACGAGGGCACCGTACTCGAGCGTATCACCCAGAACTCCATGGGGGTAGCGCGTTGTCGGTTCGTCGAAGTTGGCCCCGATGACGATCTGCGCCGACGCCGTGGTTGCGAAGACCGCGGCAATGGCGGCAACCGCCGCCTTGAGCATCAGATCTGCCTTTCCGGCATTTCCACGATGAGGCCATCAATCTCGTCGGTGACTTTGATTTGACAGGTCAGGCGCGAGCGCTCTGGATTTGGCTCATAGGCGAAGTCAAGCATGTCCTCTTCCATGGGGTCCATGGTGGGTATCCGGTCGACCCAGTCGGCGGCGACATAGACATGGCACGTGGAGCAGGCACAGGCGCCGCCGCAATCACCTTCGATCCCTGGAATATTGTTGTCCCGGGCGCCCTCCATCACGGTCAGCCCGTTGGCCACGTCAACCACATGCTGGGTCCCATTGTGCTCGATATAGGTGATCTTCGCCATATCAGTGGTGCCTCATCGTCCAACCCGCCCTTTCCTAGCCAAGTCGCGCAGGCTGGGCTAGAGAGATTCCGTCCGGATCCGGAGGTGATGTCATTCCCTTGGATCGTCGATGTGTTTTTTGCGGATTGTGACGATTTGGATGTGTCCGTTGCGGCATGTCCAAACGGCGATGTCGGCGCAAGCCTGGGAGTGGGCGGTCAGCTAGCCCGGACCTACGAGCAGGGCCAAAGGTGCGTTGCTGTCTTGGAGCGGATACAACGAACGGCGAAAACAGCCGCCCAAGTGTGTTGGCCCCTAAGGATCCGTGACGGGTGGATCATTGGCAAGTGTCGCTCTTGAGGTTCATCTTCTGAAGGCACGAGCGTGCGGATGGTTGAGATCAAGCACTAATGTTCTATTTATGTTCTATGCCGTCCTCCCGCTCTGATCCCTGGCCACGCCCGCCCTCCTGCATTCCGCACAATCGTCTGGCGGAGGTGCCGCCGGGGGCGCGGGTTGCGGTGGCGGGGCTCGTCCTGGTCCGTCAGCGGCCGGGCACCGCGAAGGGGGTGATCTTTGTCACCCTGGAAGACGAGACGGGCGTGTCGAACGTTGTTGTCTGGCGCGCGATTTACGAGCGGTTCCGGCGCGCGGTGATCGCGGGCCGCTGCCTGAAGGTGACCGGACGGCTCCAACGCGAGGCGGGGATCACCCATATCGTGGCAGAGGACATCGAGGATATCTCGTGGATGCTCGATGACCTTGTCCGCGAGCATCACGAGCTGTGCCGCGCGGCAGATCAGCCCTGACCGCGACACCTGTGGGGACGCCTGTTTACCTTACCGCGACTCATTTGCGTCGAATTGTGGCAATCCCGGCCCGACAGGGGCATGAGTCGCCCCCTCTGACGTGTTCGCCTCCGCTGAAAACCGTGATTCTCGTTGCGAAATGATCGCGCTCGCCACCCCAAACCGGCCCTCTGCGGAGACAGTCCGACCGGGCTCCAGAGCTTTGTCTCCGCAAGATGGTTACAATTGTGGAGATCTTCAGTTTGCCCCGTTCTCGCCGCCTTCATCGGTGAAACACTTCGCCGTGAACGCGCAGAGTGTGAGTGAGCCCATGTCCGCTACGTATGGTTTTGAGAGCAGGTTTCCCCCGGTTGAGGAGGTCTCCGCGAAGCTCTCGGCGAAGATCGATGAGTCCTCCGAGACCCAAACCGAGATCGACACGCAAACCTCCCGCGTGCGCACGCGCTTCTTGAACTTCAAGCTTAACCAAAAGCCCAGGACCGCCGCCGCCGCGTCGGCCCAAAAGCTCGAGCCCGAGATCGCCCGGGACAAGGCTGCCCTTGGATGGCTTGCAATTGTTGAGGGCGCGGGCGAAGGCCGTACTTTTGCGCTCGACAAGCACGCAATCCAGATCGGCCGCGGAGAAGACCAGGATATCCAACTCGCCTTCGGCGATAACGCGATCTCCCGAAAAAGCCACGCGATCATCGTCTACTACGGCGAACAGCGAGGCTTTCTGATCCGCGACGGCCGCAAGCCAAATCCTGTGCTCGTCAATGGCCGTTCGCTTCCAGACGAAGCCTATTTGAAGACCGGCGATCTCATCCGAATTGGTGAGACGACCCTGCGCTTCATGTATGCCCCAAAGGGCGGCGTTAACTAAGTCCGACAAAAAATTACGATCCTTACCCAAGGATTGACGGAACGCGCGCGTCATACCCAGTGTGATGCGCATGACAACCACGGACGAGGCCCTCGCATGCGCCGCAGCTGGCGGCGACAGACACGCCTTCGCCACCCTTCTGGAACGCCACTACAGTCGGCTGTTTGGGCTGGCCTTCCGGCTCACCGGCTCGCGGGAAGAGGCTGAGGACCTCACCCAAGATGTCTGTGCGGCCCTACCGGCTAAGCTCCTGCGGTACGAGGAACGCGCACGCTTCACGACCTGGCTTTATCGGGTGGTCGTCAATGCCGCCCATGACCGGCGCCGGCGGCGGGCCGCATACTCCCGCGCGGCCAGCGGCTGGGGCGACTGGGAGGTTCTGCGGCGCGCGGGAATGGCCGAGGACGCGGCGCGTCAAGACTGGCTCGTGCGTGCCATGTCGTCCCTTCCAGAGAACCTGCGAGACACCTTGGCGCTCACCCTTGAGGACGGCCTAACCCAGGCGGAGGCCGGAGAGGTTCTCGGGATTTCGGAGGGAACCGTGGCCTGGCGGATGGCGGAAGTGAAACGTCTCCTGAAGGAAATCGACGAAAAGGAGCGAGAAGCATGAGCACCGATCTCGATCGCTTGAGAGATGAGCTTCGGCGCGCGGCACCCGTACCGGACCCCAACCGCAGGTCCGCCAATTTGCGCCTCGCTGCAAAAAACTTCGACCAACTCCAAGGATCCCGGAGCGCCGAGCGTCCCAGTCAGGACCGCGCGCCTTTAAGGCGCCTACTCCAGGGAGCAAAATCTATGCTGCAAGTAATGACATCGAAAGGCGGGCTGGCCGCCACCACCGGGATGGCGGCCATCGCCGCCGTCTTTGTGCTGACCTTAGATGGTGGGAATCTGACGCCGCGAACGGGCTTTGAGGAGGTGAGCGAGCTCGCACCGGTAGACACCGGACCAGTTGTTGGCGCGGCAGAAGACGTGAGTTCAACAGAAATGGCACCCGCCCCGCTCGCCCCTGCGCGTCCCGTCGAGCTTGGCTCGGGCCTTGCGGACAGGCTGGTCGGGCAGCTTTCGGATCATGCGGACGGTGCGATCATTGTCGGAAGTCGGGCGCAACCCCAGGCCCAGCGTCGAAGCACCGTCACCTCCGCGCCGAGGGCGCGCTTCTCCCTGCCCGAACGCAACACCGAGGCCTTCGCAAACGCCGATGCCAGCCCGCTTAGGATTACCGCCAGCGAACCCGTCTCCACATTCTCGATCGATGTCGATACCGCTTCCTGGAGCGTGGTTCGCGCGTCCCTGATGTCCGGCGCACTGCCACCGAACGACGCTATCCGTATCGAGGAGATGGTGAATTACTTTCCGTACGCCTACCCTGCACCAGATGGACCGCACCCGTTCGAGACAACGGTCAGCTTGGCCGAGACGCCGTGGAACTCCGGGACCCAACTGGTCCATATCGCGATCCAGGGAACACCTGTTCCCGTGGATAGCCGCCCGCCCCTGAACCTGGTTTTTCTGGTCGATACGTCGGGGTCGATGCAGGCGGCTGGAAAGCTGTCGCTCTTGAAGCAGTCGTTTCGCCTCATGCTCTCAGAACTTCGGCCCGAGGATCAGGTGGCGATTGTGGCCTATGCCGGTAGCGCTGGCCGCGTCCTTGAGCCGACACCCGCGCGTGAGCGGGGCGAGATCCTCGACGCGCTCAACCGGCTAGAGGCGGGCGGAAGCACTGCGGGCCACGCTGGACTGGAAGAGGCGTATGCCACCGCCGAGGCAATGGCCGAGCCCAGCGAGCTGACCAGGGTGATCCTCGCCACGGACGGAGATTTCAATGTCGGGCCCGCCACCCCAGAGGCCCTCACGAGCTACATCTCCGACAAGCGCGACCGCGGCGTCTACCTGTCGGTTCTGGGCTTCGGTCGAGGCAATCTCGATGACGCGACGATGCAGGCGCTGGCCCAGAACGGCAATGGCCAGGCTGCCTATATCGATACCCTGAGCGAGGCACGCAAGGTTCTCGTAGATCAGCTTGGAGGCGCTCTCTTTCCCATCGCGAACGACGTTAAGATCCAGGTGGAGTTCAACCCAAGCCATGTCGCGGAATACCGGCTGATTGGCTACGAGACCCGTGCGCTCGATCGCGAGGACTTCAACAATGACAGGGTCGACGCCGGAGATATCGGCGCCGGTCACACGGTGACGGCGCTCTATGAAATCACGCCCGTGGGCTCGCCTGCTGTCCTGAACGACCCGTTGCGATATCAACAGGCCGGCGCGCCGTCGGAACCGCGGGGCGAGATTGGCCATCTCAAGCTGCGCTACAAGACCCCGGGAGCATCCGAGAGTATGCGCATCGAGACCGTGATCACTGGGACCGCATCCTCACCCAGCGGCGAGATCGCCTTTGCATCAGCGATAGCGGGCTTTGGTCAGCTTCTGCGCGCCAGCCCGTATCTTGGTGATTGGAGTTACTCCGATGCAATTCAATTGGCCAGTTCGGCGCGAGGTGACGACACCTTCGGATACCGTGCGGAGGCGCTAACGCTGATGAGGTTGGCCGAGAGCCTGTCGCAATAGGTCCTGAAACCTGCAATGCCCCGCTCGGGCGCGGATCGACGCGCGGGGCCTATCTGCGGAACGGAGGCGGACGCTGTCCCGATGCAAGGCTTTGGGCCACGGCCGCAATCCGCTTGGCCCGGGTCGCATCGGTCTTCGCGGTCTTGATCCATTCCAGGGTCCCACGCTTCACCGAACGCGGATAGGCCTCCCACTCAGCAACGAGATCTCCGATCGCGGCGTCAAGATCGGCAGGTCTGTCCAGTCGCTCTACATCGTCCAAAAAGGTCCACATGCCGCTTGCCATGGCCGTTGCGATCAAAGCTTCTCCGGCCTCCGTCATGGCTCCTGACGCCCGCGCGGTCTCAACCTTTTCCTTGTTCACCCGGGACCATGCCGACTTCGGGTTGCGCGGCGCGATGAGGACCGAGGTGCGGTCGATATCGACGCTGCGCGTCTGGCTATCGATCCAGCCCCAGCACAGAAGCTCCTCAATCGCGTCTCCGATCGAGAGGTAGTGTGCCGTGTGCTTCTTCCAGGTCACAAGCCAAGCCGAGCCATGATCGGCGTGATGCTTGGCCAACCAGGTGCGCAACTCCCGACGGGAACGCACTTCAACCTTTGGCGCATTCTGTGCGGCGCGCGGCATTATTCCATTTGTATTTTAATGAGATCGAACACCACGCTGTGTCAGCACCGTGCGCAATATATAGCAATTAGTGTGGAAATCGCAGCAACACCGAGCGTGACGGGGACCGCGGCACAGTCACGCGCCGCGGGCCCTTCAATTGTTAAGACTTACCCTTCTTCAAGCGAGAGCGCCACATAGCGCGGGTCGCCGTCCCGACGAACAAGCAGGAGGAGCGACTTCCTTCCAGCGTCGCGCGCCGCCTCGATCCGCTCTTCGAGATCCGTCAGCGAGGTGACGGACTCTTGTCCCGCCTGGGAAATCAGATCACCGGCACGAAGGCCCTTATCGAACGCTTCGCTATCCTCAGCCACGTCCTCGACCACCAAGCCTTGCTCGGTGTCGCCCAAGCCAAGTTGCTCGCGCAGTTCGTCGGTCAGTGTCGAGATGCGAAGACCCAGGATCTCCCGTGACGTTGGTTCGTCCGCATTGACCGAGGCCGGGATTGCGCCTTCCGCCTCTTCTCGGCGACCGAGTGTGACCGGCAGCGTCATCGTCTCTCCGTTGCGATAGATCCGAAGTCTGACTTCGGCGCCAACATCCGCGTTGCCAACCCTCTGGACGAGATCGCGGGTATCCGCGATGTCCACCCCGTCGAATGACAGGATCACGTCGCCCTGCTCTATCCCCGCCGCCGAAGCGGGGCCCTCGGGGACATCCGTCACCAGAGCACCGGCCGTGTTTTCGAGTGCCATGGCCTCTGCGACATCGTCCGAGACATCCTGGATCCGGACGCCGAGCCAGCCGCGCCGCGTCTCGCCAAATTGGCGGAGCTGAGCGATCACGTTCGTCGCGACGCGCGACGACATTGCAAACCCGATCCCGATTGATCCGCCATTTGGGCTGAGGATGGCCGTGTTCACACCGATCACTTCACCCTTGAGGTTGAATAGCGGTCCGCCGGAGTTACCACGGTTTATTGCCGCGTCGGTCTGAATGTAGTCGTCATAGGTCCCCGAAAGCGCCCGTCCGCGTGCCGACACGATACCCGCTGACACCGAGAAACCCTGTCCGAGCGGATTGCCCATCGCCATGACCCAGTCTCCCACGCGCATCTCATCCGAGTCTCCCCAGGGAACGAAGTCCAGCGGCTCATCGGTTTCCACCTTCAAAAGCGCGAGGTCGGTATTGGGGTCAGTTCCCACCACCTCGGCCACGAGTTCTCCGCCTTCGAAAAACTCGATCCGGATCTCGTCGGCGCCCTGGATCACGTGATTAGTCGTGACAATAAAGCCGTCCTCCGAAATCACGAAACCCGACCCAAGAGCCTGGCTGCGCCGCGGCCGCCCTGGACCTTGTTCATTGCGATCCATGAAGTCGCGGAAAAAGTCCTCGAACGGCGAGCCCTCGGGAACGATCGGCGCAGGACCGGTATTAGACGACACCGTGGTGGACGTGGTGATGTTCACCACCGACGGGCTCACGGTCTCCGCCAAACCAGCGAAACTGTCGGGGCGCGTCTGTGCGTGGGACGCGAGTGTCTGCGCCATCAGCATTGCGATACCAAGGATCAGCGTCCAAACGAGCATGTGCGGTGTTGGGGTTGCTCGAACGAGCGCGCGCGCGGTGTATGTCACTCTGTTGCTCCTCTACCTCTTCTGAGTGCGCCCCGGGCTCTCGCGCGAACAACCGACGTGTCCGGAGCTTTCTCTTGCGATCGCCCCATAGATAGGGGGTCAGCCGGTCAACGCAACGCCCTGGTCTTCGGGGTCACTCCGACGTGAGTATTTCGAGAGCTCTTCCGACACCCGAAATCTATCGCACGGATCGTTCCGAAAGATGGACCAAGAAGTGCACGGAGGCTTGGAGTACCCGCCGACTAAATGCCGATACTCCGCGCAATCCAAACAAAAACAACGCCTACGGCCACAGCGCTAAGTCCTATGATTCTCCGTGTCTCAGGCGATATGGACCTGATGGTTTCGATCAGGTCGTCCAGACGGTTCGGGGCCAGCGCGAACACCAGCCCCTCAAAGACGAACACAAGCCCGATTCCCAACAGGAGGGCGCCCATCAGTTGCCCTGAGCGACCCCAGTTGTATTCGAGCGCCCGCCCGCGCCGTCAAGAAACTCGAAGAATTCGCTGTCCGGCGTAATCACCAGCGTTGAGTTCGAGCCTTGCAGCGCGCGCTCATATGCGGTCATGGAGCGGTAGAACTCGAAGAACCCGGGATCGGACGAGAACGCGTCTGCAAAAATTCGATTTCGCTCGGCATCGGCCTCACCACGGACGATCTCGCTTTCGCGGCGTGCGTCGGAAACAAGCTCCACAACGGTCCGGTCGGCCTGGGCGCGAACTCTTTGCGCGGCCTCCTCGCCCCGCGCGACCTCGTCGGCCGCTTCGCGTTCCCGCTCCGCGCGCATCCGCGCGAAGGTGGCGTCAAGGTTCTGCTCGGGCAGGTTGGTCTGCTTCAGACGCACGTCGACAACATTCAGGCCCAAGGCAGAGGCACGCGCTTGCGCGAGGTTTCGGATCCGCACCGTGAGTTCTGCGCGATCCGACGACAGGATCGTACTCGAGGTCACGCCCTCGGCGCCCAACACCGCGCGGATCTGCGTGGTCAGGATCGACGCAAGCCGGTCTTCCGCCGCGCGTTCGCCCAGGGCGCCCACGGCTTGGCGGAACTGCACCACATCCGAGATCCGGTAGCGTGCGAACGCATCGACAACCAGCCGGCGGTCATCGGACGGCGTCACCTCGATGGGCGGCGTATCCAAGGAAAGGATCCGGTCATCGTAGCGAACGACTTCCTGGATCAACGGGATCTTGAAGCCAAGCCCGGGCTCTTCCTTGACCTGCTTGATCTGGCCAAACTGCAGAACCAGAACCTTCTCGCGCTCATCCACGATAAAGAGCGCCGACATGACAGCCGCGAGCGCAAGCACGAGGATCGGGATGAGAATACCTAAACGCTTCATGTCAATTTCCTCCCGCCGCGGGCTGTGTCGAGCGTCTAAGTTCGTTGAGCGGAAGATAGGGCACGACACCCTGGCCGTTCGCTCCGCCGGAATTCTCGTCGAGTATGATCTTGTCCACCGCGCCGAGCACCCGCTCAAGCGTTTCTAGGTACAGCCTTTTCCGGGTGACCTCGGGGGCTTGTTCATACTCGGCAAGCACCGCGAGAAACCGCGATGCCTCACCTTGGGCCTCGTTCACCACCTGCGCGCGGTAAGCTTCTGATTCCTCGAGGACCTGCGCGGCTTCGCCTCGCGCCCCAGCGAGCACGCGGTTTGCGTAGGCGTCCGCCTGACGTTCGAGCCGATCGCGCTCCTGCTCGGCCGCCTGAACCTCGCGGAACGCGTCGATGACTTGCTGCGGAGGGTCGGCCCTGTCGAGGTTCACCCGGACGATGTTGATCCCCGACGCGTAGCTATCGAGGGTGGACTGGATGAGTTCGAAGGCGTTTTGCTCGATCAGCCCACGATCACGGTTCAGGATCGGGGCAAGCTGCGACTGCGCAATGATCTCGCGCATCGCCGATTCAGAGACCGCGCGCACGGTTTGGGGCCCGTCGCGAAGGTTAAACAAGTATTCGCGCGGGTTTGAGATATTCCAAACAACCTGGAAATCGATGTCGACAATGTTCTCATCGGTCGTCAGCATCAACCCTTCGGCGTTTCTGCCGCCACCCCGGCTCACTCCAACGTCTTCGGATTGCTCTCGCGTGACCGGCAGCACCTCGTAGGTCACAAGGGGCCAGGGAGCGAAGTTTAGTCCTGGGTTACCGATGGAACTGAACTCTCCCAGGAAAAGCTCAACCGACTGCTCTTCCGGTCGCACCGTGTAAAAGGACGAAAACGCCCATAGTCCGACCAGGGCCAAAACCCCTATTCCAATCGTGCCCCGGGAAATCCCAGGTCCGCCGGAGCCGCCATCTGGGCCATTTGGCCCGCGGGCTCCCTTTCCGCCCATCAGAACCTTGAGCTGCTCTTGGCCCTTTTTGACAATCTCGTCGATTTCGGGGATCTGCGGACCATCGCCGCCGGGACGGCGCCCGCCACCGGGTCTGCGATCATCGCCGCCACCCGAACCGCCACGATTTCCCCCACCCCAGGGTCCGCCATTATTGCTGGCCATGTCTGTCGGTCTCTTCCCTTGGTTGTTGGGTCCACATGCTAACTGTGGTTTCGAAGCGTAAATTCAAGCACTCCGGACCGGCGTTCGCATCGTGACAAGCTCTTCCGAAATTGTGGGGTGAACTGCAACCGTCCGATCGAAGTCTTCTTTCGTCGCGCCCATTTTGACGGCAACCCCGGCGAGCTGGATCAACTCACCGGCGTTGGGAGCGACAATATGGCAACCAAGAACACGCTGCGTCTCCTGGTCGACGATCAGTTTGAAAAGCACCCGCTCGGATCGGCCTATGAAGGCGCCCTGCATGGGGCGGAACGACGTGCAATAGACATCGATACGGTGGGTCTCTCTGGCCTGCTCCTCGGTCAAACCGACGGCGCCATATTCCGGCTGCGTGAAGATCGCCGAGGGCACAAGGTCATGATCCATGCTGCGTTTCTTGCCGCCGAACACCGTATCCGCAAAGGCGTGCCCCTCGCGGATCGCCACGGGGGTAAGGTTGATTCGGTTGGTCACGTCCCCCACGGCGTAGATTGAAGGGACGTTCGTCTGACTGAACGCGTCGACCGAGATCTCACCCCAACGACCAAGCCGCACCCCTGCGTCCTCGAGACCGAGCCCAGCGGTGTTGGCCGATCGGCCCGTTGCGAAAAGCACTTTATCAAAGCACGCCTCGCGCCCGTTCGATGACTTGACCCAGATCTCCTCGCCGCGCCGCTCCATCTCGATGATCGTGGTTCCCAGGTGAACCTCAACGCCCTTGTCGCGCATGATCTCTGCAACAAGGCCCCGCGCCTCATCGTCGAAGCCACGCAAAACCTGCGCGCCGCGGTAGTATTGAGTGACGCTGGTCCCGAGCCCATTGAAGATGCAGGAAAATTCACAGGCGATATAGCCGCCGCCGATGACCAGGAGCCGCCTTGGCAAGGCGTCGAGATGAAAGACATCATCCGAGGAAATACCGCATTCACGCGCCGCCTCGTCAGGAAATTCGGGCGTCCCGCCAGTCGCGACCAGGATGTGCTTAGCGCTAATGCTGCGGCCATCGGCCAAGATCACGCTGTGCGGGTCGCCGATGCTCGCGCGGGTGTCAAAGATCTCAACCCCTGCATTGGTCAACGTGTTTCGATACGCCGCCTCCAGGCGGTCAAGTTCTCCATGCAATCGCTCTCGAAATCCCGACCAGTCGAAACCGCCCTGTGAGAGCTCCCAGCCATACGCACGCGCATCTGCAAAGTGCTGAGGATAGCTGCTCGCAAAAACCATAATTTTCTTTGGCACGCAGCCCCGGATGACGCAGGTCCCGCCCATGCGGCTTTCCTCGGCGATTGCGACCCGTGCACCGCCCTCGGCCGCGGATATCCGCGCGGCCCGAACCCCGCCAGAACCTCCACCGATCACAAAAAGGTCATAGTCAAATTCAGCCATCAGTCTTCGATGTCCTCGAAAACGTTCAGGGCCTCGGGGACATCCACGATATCCTCACGGCTCAGACCCCGGGTTATGTCTTTCACTTCGACACGCCCATCGCCGTGCCCGACGACCACCACATCGCAGATATCCAGGAAAAGGCCGTTTTCGACGACACCCGGAATCTGGTTAACGACGATCCCGAATTGCCGCGGCTCACTGATCCTTTTGAGATGGAGATCGAGAATGAAGTTACCCTCGTCCGTCACGAAGCGGCTGTCGCCGTTCATCCGGATGGTTGCGCTGTCGCCCAGGACATCGAGCGAGGCGAGGGTCTCTTCGACCAGCGCCTTCGTCGTCTGCCAACCGAACGGCACGATTTCCACGGGTAGCGGGAATGCCCCCAGCGACTCCACCTGCTTTGTCTTGTCCGCGATGACGATCATCTGGTCAGAGGCGGTCGCAACAATCTTCTCTTGCAAGAGCGCGCCGCCGCCGCCCTTGATCAGGTTCAACTCGCCGTCGAACTCATCGGCCCCGTCGATGGTCACATCCAGCCACTTCGCTTCGTCAAGGCTGATGACTTTGATGCCTGCTTTGCGGGCGAGATCCGCCGTGCGGGTTGAGGTCGGTACGCCAACGATCTCCAGCCCCTCTCGGACAACCATCTCGCCCAAGCACTTCACCAGCCACGCGGCGGTCGAGCCGGTTCCAAGCCCGACCTTCATGCCCGATGACACGTAGCTGCAGGCGTGTTTCGCGGCGACGAATTTCGCAGTGTCGATGGGCGACAGGCTCTTGGACATGCAGGGCTCCTCCGCGGATGTCGTTGCGGCTTATAGGTTCTATCCCATGGAAGGGCCATGGCCCAAATCGTAGAGGGGGTTGTGCGTATTTGGCCAACGCCCCGCGCGCTCTATGCTAAGCCCATGGGATTTGAGGTCCTGGCATGAGCCGCTGCGCACCATAACGTTTTGAATGCCGTTCTGCGTGGGACCTGTGTCGCATATGGCCTGCAATCCAGGCACTTTTGCGCGTAATCGACGCGGGATCTGGTTCGGAGTAGCGAAATGTTCTTGTCGGTCTTCGAGATGTTCAAGCTCGGCATCGGCCCGTCGTCCTCGCACACGATGGGGCCAATGGTTGCGGCGGCGCGATTTCTCGATGCGCTGCGGGCGTCACCGTTTTCCGTGCACGGGGTCCGTGCCAGCCTTCACGGGTCTCTCGCGTTTACCGGTGTGGGACATGCCACCGACCGCGCCGTGATCCTGGGCCTCGCCGGATTCCGCCCCGAGAGCTACGATCAAGAGGCTGCCGAGGCCGCGCTGTTGGCTGTGCGTGAGACAAAGTCCATCACCCCGGAGGGCCTGCCGGAGCTCGCGTTCGACCCGGAACGCGATCTCATCTTCGATTATGGTCCTCCGCTTCCGGGACATGTCAACGGCTTGATCCTGAAGGCCTTGGACGCACAAGGAGACGCGATCCTCGAGGAAACCTATTATTCGGTTGGCGGTGGCTTTGTTCTCACCGCGGAAGAGCTCTCGGTCGGGCGGGGTTCGGACGACGGGCCGCCGGTGCCCTACCCGTTTGGGTCCGCCGCCCAGATGCTTGAGATGGCCGACGCGCATGGACTCTCGATAGCGGACATGAAGCGCGCAAACGAGCGGTCGCGCATGCGCGACGACGCGTTGGAGCATGGATTAGCGCGTATATGGGAGGTCATGTCGGCATGCATAGATCGTGGGCTTGACGGTGACGGCATCCTTCCGGGTGGGCTTCAGGTCAAACGGCGCGCCCGGCAGATCCACGAGGCGCTTGTCGCGGAACGCGGCAGGAACCTCACTGCGCCACACACAATAAACGATTGGATCGGCGTCTATGCGATGGCGGTCAACGAAGAGAACGCCGCAGGTGGCCAAGTGGTCACGGCGCCGACAAATGGCGCGGCCGGCGTCGTGCCCGCGACAATACGGTATTACCTTGACCATGTGCCGGGGGCGACGCGAAGCCAGGTGTCCGAGTTCCTTCTCACTGCGTCGGCTATTGCGGGCATTGTTAAGCACAATGCGTCCATCTCGGGCGCCGAGTGTGGCTGCCAAGCGGAAGTTGGTTCTGCATCGGCAATGGCTGCGGCGGGTCTCTGCGCTGTTTTGGGAGGAACACCCCGCCAGGTTGAGAACGCCGCCGAGATCGCCCTTGAGCACCACCTCGGCATGACGTGCGACCCGGCAAAGGGGCTGGTCCAGGTTCCCTGCATCGAGCGAAATGGGCTTGGTGCCATCAAAGCGGTGTCGGCGGCCTCACTGAGCCTCAGGGGCGACGGCACGCATGTTGTTCCCTTGGATGCCTGTATTGAAACCATGCGCCAAACCGGGGACGATATGAGCGAGAAGTACAAGGAAACCTCGCTGGGTGGGCTTGCGGTGAACATTCCGAACTGCTGACCAATCAGTTCCAACAGGACTGCGCTGCAATCCGCGCACGCGGCCCGCGCGTCAATTCGCCTTATAGTTGTATCGAACCTCACGTGATATGGTTACCCTGAGGGCGTGCTGCATCGCACACGACAAACCCTTGTGACGCTCGACTTTCTCGGCGCCCGGCACACGATCCTCGGGCTGGAAAGGACGGTAGGCAGTGCTAGAGGGTCAAGGCGCTTTTCGCGGTCTGAGCCCCGGATGGACCGGACACGAGGAGGGAGTCCGGGAGCCAAGTGAGCGTGGTATTGTGTCCGAGATGATCGGGGCGGTGTCCCGAGCGATGTCTGACGATGTGGAGGCCCGGCTCCGAGCCCAACAGATCAATGCCGTGATGCGCGTGAGCATCGTCTTGATGTCAACCCATCTCATAAATGCCGCGGCATTGATTTGGGTCCTCTGGTTGACGGGGCAACTTACCCTCGATGCGTTGGCATGGTCCGCCGTTCTCGCCGCTGCGGCGATCCACGCCCTACTTCGCGCACGGCGCTCAAGACATCGAACCCCTCCCAAGACCACCAGCCCGAGAACCGTCAAGCGCGTCACGGCGGGAGCGCTCCTGTTCGGAGCCATCTGGGCGCTCCCCGGACTTGCGATCCTGCCAGAGTTGACGGGCTTCGCGGCAATCTTTGGCTATACGGTGATCACGGGGATGGTCGCGGGTGGTGCCGTCACGCTCTATCCGGTTCCGCGCGCCGCCATGGCATTTATGGTTCCCGTCGCCCTGGGGGGTGTCCTAGGGCTTGCTGGCGTCCATGGAATGCTTGCTATCGGCCCCGCGATTGTCACGGCGCTTTTCTTGGTAATCTTCGGACAGGTGATCCGCCGCCATTCCGAATTGTTCGTTTCTGAGTTCGTTCAACGCCTCGAGCTCGAAAAGCGCAGCCGGCTGATCGAGGATCTCCTGGAAGATGCCCGGCTTGAGTCGGTGGGAACCCGCCAAGTCATCGAAGAACGGCTCGCGCGCGCGCAGAAGATGGACGCGATCCGGCAGGTGACAGGGGGAATAGCGCATAACTTCAATAACCTTCTGACGGCAATCCAGGGACACGCGGAGCTTCTCAAGGTTGATGGCACGTCTGACCCAGCCCTTGTTGAACCGATCCTTGAGGGCTGCTTGCGTGGCGCAGGCCAGGTTGAACGGCTGCTTTCGGTCGCCGGCCGGCAGATCCTATCGCCTGAATCCGTTCAACTTGAGCCCTTGGTGACAGGGTTCGTCCGCATGATCGAGCCTTCACTCGGTCAGCGCTTCCGGGTGAGAACGCAACTCGCCGATGATCTTCACCCCGTTTTCGCCGACCCAGCGCAGCTTGAAAGCGCCCTCGTGAACCTCGTTCTGAATGCCCGGGATGCCATGCCGGATGGGGGCGAAATAGTGATCCGTTGCAAAAACGCAGACCAGCGGGGCCGCCGCTCTAGGTTGGGCCTCGGAGCGTCGCCCACGGCAGTTTCCATAAGCGTGAGCGACAATGGGATGGGCATGGACCCTGCGACCCGGGATCGTGCAATGGATCCATTTTTCTCCACCAAGAAACTCGACCAAGGCACGGGTCTGGGCCTGTCGAGTGTCGCCGGGTTCGCGCGTCAGTCGAAGGGCGACATTTCGATCGAAAGCACACTGGATCAAGGAACGACTGTCACCGTGAGGCTGCCCGCCGCCCGGCCATCTGCCAATCTTCCCGTCACAATCCCCGGGAGCGATGTGTCGGCGGAGGACAAGACGGTGCTTCTGGTCGAGGATTTTGGTGAGGTGCGCGCCGCGACCACGACGATGCTGAAGAGCCTTGGATATCACGTCGTGTCCGCTGCGGACCCAGAGGGCGCGATGGAGATCATTCGGAGCGGCGACCGGGTTGATCTCGTCCTGACCGACATTCTTCTATCCGACGAAGTCACGGGGCTACAACTCGCCCGGTCGCTGCAAGAACTCAGGCCGGAATTGCCCGTCGCGTTTGTCTCGGGGTGGGTCAATCATGATCGGTGCGCCGCCGCCGGGCGCGACGCACGTGTCCTCGCGAAACCCTTCACACGCCATCAGCTCGATGTTCATGTCCGTCGGGCACTTGGCCAGGAGCAGACACGGGCAACCTAGCCAAAGAGCCGCGCACGCAACGACGTGCTGTCTCGGCCGTCGCGATGCCCGGAAAGCAAGGCGGCGTCGGCGCCGTCGCCGACGTGCTCCTCAGTTGCCGAGTGCTATCCCCTCGCGGCGGGGGTCTGCTCCTCCGAGAAGCCCGTCAGAACCAAGCGAGATGGCATGCAAGCCAGACGTAAGGCCCCGGACGTTGGTTTCATAACCCAGGCCCTGAAGCGCGTCCTCAAGGTCCACGGCGCCCGTCCCTTCCTCGAGGTCATACGTTCCAAAACGATTGACCAGATGTGGTGCGGAGACCGCTTCTTGTACGTCCATCCCCCAATCAAGATGGTTAATGATCGCCTGCGCAACGTAGCCGATGATGCGGCTGCCGCCGGGAGAACCGACCACGAGAACCGGCGCTCCGTCCTTCAAAACAATCGTTGGCGACATGGATGACCGTGGCCGCTTTCCAGGCTCCACACGGTTGGCAATCGGGTAGCCGCCATCATGGGTTTTGAAGGAAAAATCGGTCAACTCATTGTTGAGAAGAAAGCCACCTGGCGCCATGACGCGACTGCCGAATCCGTTTTCGATCGTCGTTGTCATCGACAGGGCGTTGCCTTCCGCATCGACGATGGAGATATGGGACGTGGAGGGAAACTCGATCGCATCATCATCGCCCCAGAGCAATGCGTGGTCGAAATCCGGCTCACCTGCCGAAACCTCCTCGAGGGCCATATCTGTCTGAAGGAGTTCCGCGCGCCCTTGGAGGTAGTCCGGGGCGACCAGCCCTTCGACCGGCACAGGAACGAAATCGCTGTCAGCCATGTAGCGGCCCCGATCGGCAAAAGCGAGGCGCGAGGCATCGCCGATAAGGCGCCAGGCCTCCGCACTGTCGGGACCAAGCGCCGCAAGATCCTCGCCGTCCAGCATTCCGAGGATCTGACCCACGGTAAGCGCGCCCGAGGAGGGCGGTCCCATTCCGCAGATGTCATGCGCCCGGTACGATACGCAGACCGGGTCCCGTTCGATGACCCGATACAGCGCGAGATCATCCATCGAAAGAAGTCCTGGATTGCCCTCAGCACCTCTGACCGCGGCCACAATCCCCTCTGCGATTTCTCCGGTGTACAGCGCATCCGCCCCTTCATCCGCCATACGCCGCAGCGTCTCGGCATAGGCGGGGTTTTTGAGCACCGTCCCCTCGGCAAGGGGCACGCCTCCTGGCATGAAATAGTCGGCGGTGGCCTGGAATGTGGCAAGCCGCTCCGCGCCGCCCTCGATCAGCGAGGCAAGTCTTGCCGAGACCGGAAATCCCTCCTCGGCCAACGCGATCGCCTCATCGAAGAGCCCAGACCAGTTCGACCGGCCCCAACGCCGCTGAGCGTCCTCCATCAGAGCGGGTGTTCCCGGCGTGCCGACCGATCGACCGCCGATCACCGCGTCCCAGAACGCCATCGGTTCGCGGTCCTTCTGGAAGAGAAGCGGCGTGGCCGACAAAGGCGCCGTCTCTCGTCCGTCAAGAGTGGTTACCTCGCCGGTCGCCGCATCATACCACACCAAAAACGCGCCGCCACCCAGGCCGGAGGATTGCGGTTCGACCAAGCCCAGGACAGCCTGCACCGCCACCATGGCGTCCGCGGCGCTCCCGCCTTCCGAGAGAACCCGAGCACCGGCCTCCACCGCGAGCGGGTTCGCCGCCGCAACCATCCAAGTCTCGGCACGCACCGGCAATCCCGCGTCCTTGGCGTCTTGAGCCGCAACGGCGGCCTCGGAAAGCGCTGCCGCTCCCGTGGCGGCTTCTGCTTCTGGTGCCACGGCGTCCGCGGCCTCCTGGGCAAAGGCGCCCGGCGAAAGGGCGATCACGGATGTCAGGGCCAATGGGAATAGTCGGCGCATGGATTGCCTCCGATATAAATGCTGGGGATGTCTGGGCTCAGCATGCGCCCACGGCCCCGCGCGAACAAGACCCCTAGGCCGGAAAGTTTGCACATCGCGCGCGATTTGATAGGTCTCATAGGCACTTGAAGGGGGGCGCCCGCATGGACAGGACCAATCTGCCGCGCGCGCGCGCGGGCATGGCTGTGGGGCTGTTGGGCGGCTCGTTCGACCCCGCCCACCAAGGCCATGCGCACATCACCCGCGAGGCGCTCAAGCGCTTTGACCTGGACAGGGTGTGGTGGCTTGTCTCACCGGGAAATCCGCTGAAACACGAAGGGCCCGCCCCCATGGCGCGTCGCATCGCGGCCGCCGGTGATGTCATGCAACACCCCCGCGTCGTTGTGACAGATCTCGAAGCACGGCTCGGAACACGCTACACGGCCCAAACGCTGCGCCGCGTATTCGAACACTACCCAGGCATTCGATTTGTCTGGCTCATGGGGGCCGATAACTTCGCCAGTTTTCATCGTTGGGACAATTGGGAATGGATTATGGAGCACGTCCCGATTGGAATTCTGGCGCGGCCCGGCCAACGCATATCCGCAAGGATGAGCCGAGCCGCCGGCGCTTATGAACGCTTTCGCCTCAGAGGACGCGAAGCGGCGCGGCTCGGTACACTTGATCCCCCGGTTTGGTGCTTTGTGAACGTGCCGATGGATTCCAGCTCGTCGACGGCGATCAGGGCGCGTGGGGAATGGAGACGAGGCTAACCACGAGGTGTGCCCGCGCGCCAAGCGCGGTGAGTGGCCCAATGCCGGTCCAGAGTGCGTCTGGGCATGTCATCGACAGAAAAGGCGCCGAAGAGGGGTTGTCGTATCGTGCCATGATCCGCACCACCCAGCGCAATGATGCGCTCGTCGATCCACGCGCGTTCGTCCAAAACCGGCCCGCCGCACTCCGGCCC